>JAFPPJ010000082.1 GCA_017410745.1 Oscillospiraceae bacterium | reverse complement strand
CTCCTTATGAATGAAAGATTGTTTATTGCTTCATTTCGAGTATAGCATCAATTATTTGCAAAAAAAAAAAAAAATGTAAATATATTCTGAACTTTAGGGAATTGTAAAGAAGAAATATACGGCTGCAAGATTATTATGTCTATTATGCATATTGCTCGTATGGCCACAGAAATTTCGTATAGCTATTGTAATTTTGGTTTCAATGTGCTATAATATCTGTATCACCCGCAATGCGGTATAACGGAGGTCGTAAATGAAAGCACTTATCATAGGCTGCGGCGGCGTAGCAAGCGTAGTTATACATAAATGCTGTCAGAACAGTGAGGTCTTCACCGATATAATGATCGCATCGAGGACGAGATCCAAGTGCGATGCTCTTAAAGCAAAGCTTGACGGCACTACCAAGACAAATATCATGACCGCACAGGTCGATGCCGATAATGTTCCCCAGCTCGTGTCCCTCATGAAGGACTATGAGCCTGATATATGCATAAATGTGGCACTTCCTTATCAGGATCTCCATATTATGGATGCCTGCCTTGAATACGGCTGCGACTATCTTGATACAGCCAACTATGAGCCCGAGGATACTGCCAAGTTCGAGTACAGCTGGCAGTGGGCATACCGCGAGAGATTCGAGAAGGCAGGTCTTACCGCCATACTCGGATGCGGCTTTGACCCGGGCGTTACGGGCGTATTCTGCGCATATGCACAGAAGCATTATTTCGATGAGATAAACTATATTGATATACTCGACTGCAATGCAGGCGATCACGGTTATCCGTTTGCCACCAACTTCAACCCGGAGATAAACATCCGTGAGGTATCTGCAAAGGGCTCATATATCGAGGACGGCAAATGGGTCGAGACTGAGCCTATGGAGATCAAGCGAGTATACGACTTCCCCGAGATAGGCGAAAAGGATATGTATCTTCTCCACCATGAGGAACTTGAATCGCTGGCACTCAATATCAAGGGTATCAAGCGCATACGCTTCTTCATGACCTTCGGCCAGTCCTATCTTACACATCTCAAATGTCTTGAGAATGTCGGCATGACATCCATCGAGCCCATAAATTACAACGGAATGGAGATAGTTCCTCTGCAGTTCCTTAAGGCGGTGCTGCCCGATCCCGCATCCCTCGGCCCCCGTACAAAGGGCAAGACAAACATAGGCTGCATAATGCAGGGCAAAAAGGACGGAAAGCCCGTCAACTATTATGTATATAATGTATGAGTGCATGAGGAATGCTATGCAGAGGTCGGTTCTCAGGCTATTTCCTATACCACAGGCGTACCTGCTATGATAGGCGCAATGATGGTGCTTACCGGCAAGTGGAAGCGTCCCGGCGTATATAATGTTGAGGAATTTGATCCCGATCCTTTTATGGATGCACTCAACAAGTGGGGCCTCCCTTGGAAGGAAACCTTTGATCCGAAGCTTGTAGACTGACGGTGATACAATGAAAAGAAACATTATTCCTGTTGTTCTGTCGGCAGCGCTCATATCTCTTATGACGGTGAAGGCGTCTGCTGCCCCGTATCTTACCGATACTTCCGTTACGATCGGAGTGGGTGATACAGCGGATGTCAGACTTGAGGGCTATGAAGGCAAGGCTGTATGGAAGATAAGCGACGGCAGCATCATATCTTACAGAAGCGGCGTTATCACCGGCCTTAGCGAAGGAAAGGCTACGCTTACCGTCACTAATAAGGGAAATTCATATGTGTGCAGCGTGACCGTGTCCGGCACGGCATCATCCAAAGATTCATCCGAGGGCTCTATATGGAGCACAGCATACACTGCTGACAATGTTATATCCGTCGGACAGGCAAAGACGCTGTATATAAGTATAGATGCAGGAAATGTTGTGGTGAAGTATGACAATCCTGCTGCAGTGAGCCTTAAATGCGGCATATATGAGGATGGTACATTCCCGCTTACCGTAACGGGGTTGTCAAACGGTCTTACTACTATCACTGTTTATGACAAGGATGATCCTTCCGTAAGCAGGACATTCACCGTAAAGGTAGTTTCAGATGGTGCTGCAGAGAAAGCACCGGAGAAGTCTTATGAAGATCAGCTTATCGACCTTGTGAACAATGAACGTGCTGCTCATGGGCTTGACCCTCTTGAAAAGGATGATGCCCTTATGGATTGTGCATCT
>JAFPPJ010000081.1 GCA_017410745.1 Oscillospiraceae bacterium | reverse complement strand
CCCTGCCGCCTGTACTCGGGCAGTACATCCACGCCTATCTGCCACATTTCTTCGCAGTCGGAGGAGCAGGCAGCCAGACCTATGAGCCTGCCTCCGTCATAGGCGCCCACGCCCAGTATATCATAGTCTTTCAGCTTACTGCAGAGCGCATTGCTCCATTCGGGCACATACAGCGTCGCAAAGTCCTCCTGATGCAGCACTCTCATATCATATCCGCATTTCAAGGCGGTGAGCCTGTTCATATCGGGCAGAAAATATTCCGCCATGAAGCATACCTTGTGGCCTATGGGTGCGAGCTGCTCGATGAGCCGGTTCATGTTCGGCACCTCGAAGCAGTGATAAAACGTATATTTTCCGATATATGCAGTCACTATGTCCTTGACTTCATCGGTGACACCTGCGACGATATTGCTGCCGTAGGACACCATGTTGCAGGTGATGGGCTCTCTCAGATATACGCGCGCCTTCGGCCCGAGCCGAAACGGCTTTATGACATTTTCACCGCACATAAAGTCGGCAGCATCGCATCCGAGATCCTCCGCCGACTGCTTCATTGCGGTATCGAGAATGTATTTGTTGTCCATATTATCCCCCCTGTAAGTAACCAGTATAACATATAATATCTACAAATGCAAGTGGTGCGCCGATCCCGTATCATCCTGCACGCTTGACAAAATGTGTGCGATGCAATATAATATTCTTGTCGGCTCTGACACATCCGATGACAGTATAGTGACATTTGAAGGAGGTACTCATGGAAACGAAGTATATACCCTTTGACTGGAAAATGGCAGGAAAGGATCCGATATGGCTCGACCCGTGTGAGGAGAGCTACTTCTATGCCGAGAAATGGCGCAGACAGGGACGCAGGAGCGTGCTTGACCTGGGCTGCGGTCTGGGCAGACATTCGCTGCTGTTCGCACGGTACGGGTTCAAGACCACCGCATTCGATATATCCGAGGATGCGGTAGACAATGTGCGCAGGCTGCGAAAAGAAAGCGGCGCAGATATCCTCGTGAAGCGGGGCGATATGAATTCCCTGCCCTTTGCGGATGATGCCTTCGACTGCGTATTTGCGATGCACTCAGCAGGCCACTGCGATACAGCGGGCATGAAGAGGATAATCGGTGAGATACGCCGCACGCTCAAGGCCGACGGCACCGTGTTCATGACGCTGTGCTCAAAGGAGAGCGAATCCTTCGCAGATGAGCGCTTCCCCCATATAGATGCGAATACCATAATAAAGACAGACGGCCCCGAAAAGGGCGTGCCGCATTTCTTTGCCGACAAGGAAATGATAGAGGAGCTGTTCGCAGACTTCACGCTGATAAAGGTGCGCCTCATAGACGACTGCTTCTATGACGGGACGTGGAAAAACCAGAAGCACTATTTCATCGAGGCGGCGGTGAAGAAGGAGCCGCATATCTACGATTTCTCCGATATAATAGGCACCACGGTGCAGTGTACCATAGACCGCCCCCTGGGCACATCACATCACCGCTTCCCCGATCTGGTGTACCCCGTCAATTACGGCTATGTGGACAATGTGATGGGCGGTGACGGCGCAGAGCAGGATGTGTATATCCTCGGCGTTGATGCGCCACTTGCGACCTTCCGCGGGGTGGTCACCGCAGTGTATCACAGGCATAACGACAACGAGGACAAGTGGATAGTCGTGCCCGACGGTATGCAGGGCACATTCACAAAAGAGGATATACTCGATAAAATACAGTTCCAGGAGAAGTTCTTTGACGGCGAGCTGTATATGTGATCATACACCGAGCATAGTCTCGGCTTCATCGCAGAAATCAAGATATGCCTCGTAGCTTCGTATGCCGAAACGCACGGTGAGCAGATAGTACAGATGCGTCTCGTCTTCATCGAGATGGGCGGTAAGTACCTTTTCCGCTTCCCTGAGCCTTGCGAGGTCTGCCTCCGTCTTTTCCCTGAAAGCGCGGATATGCTCTGCCGCCTGTGCCCTGCCGCCCTCATTCCCGAAGAAGAGCTTTAGCAAGGTCTCATATCTTATCTCATCCTTCTGCACGGGGACGGCGAGCCATTCCCTGAGATGTGCCCTGCCCGCATCGGTTATGCTGTAACGCATTCTGGTGCGGGTATCGTCTTCGCTGTGCTTCACCGCCAGCCCGTCCTTTTCAAGCTGGGCGAGGGTGGGGTATATCGAGCCGTAGCTTGCTCCCCAGAAATAGCTGAGTGCGCCGTCCATGCGCTTCTTTATCTCGTATCCTGTGAGCTCCTCGTGGCTGAGCAGCCCGAGGATAACGCTGTCAAGCTTCTTTTCGTTCATCGGTGTCCTTCCTTTCTCTTATCATCGCATACTCCAGCAGCTTTGCGGGGCAGCTATGTATACATT
>JAFPPJ010000080.1 GCA_017410745.1 Oscillospiraceae bacterium | reverse complement strand
GCGGACGTGTATAATAAATACATATTTGAAAGACTATGACGAAGAGGAGTAGCCGTTTCTTCGATCTTCAGAGAGCTGCCGGCTGGTGCAAGGCGGTGTGAGAAATGCGGTGAAGTAGCTTCCGAGTCCTGCCGGCGAAAGCGTATGCGATTAGTCTGCGGCGTGTCCTCACGTTACAGGGGAGGAGGTTTGATGACCTCGCAGAGTGCGGATAGAAATATCCGAATTCAGGTGGTAACACGGACAATCGTTCGCCCTGAACCGTAAAAGGTTCGGGGCGATTTTATTTTGCACGGACCGACATAATGATGTAAAGGAGAAATATCAATGGCAAAGGAACTCGCAAAAACCTACGATCCCAAGGATTTTGAGGACCGTATCTATGCCGCGTGGAATGACAAGGGCTGCTTCCGCGCAGAGGCTGACCCCAAGAAGACGCCCTACACTATCGTTATCCCCCCTCCGAACATAACCGGACAGCTCCATATGGGACACGCTCTCGATGAGACACTTCAGGATATACTTATCCGCTGGAAGAGAATGAGCGGCTATTCAGCTCTCTGGCTCCCCGGCACAGACCACGCTGCTATCGCTACAGAGGCAAAGATAGTCGAGGCTATGCGCAAAGAGGGCATCACAAAGGAAGACCTCGGACGTGACGGCTTTATGGAGCGTGCATGGGAGTGGAAGAAGCAGTATGGCGGACGTATCGTTGAACAGCTGAAAAAGCTCGGTTCTTCGTGTGACTGGTCGCGCGAGCGTTTCACGATGGACGAGGGCTGCTCAAAGGCAGTTAAGGAAGTATTCGTGAAATACTATGAAAAAGGACTTATCTACCGCGGCGAGCGTATCATCAACTGGTGCCCGAAATGTAAGACATCGCTCTCTGATGCAGAGGTAACATACGAGGATCAGGCTGGTCATTTCTGGCATCTCCGCTATAAGATAAAGGACAGCGACGGCTACCTTGAGCTTGCTACGACTCGTCCCGAAACACTTCTCGGTGATACAGCTGTAGCAGTAAATCCTGCTGACGAACGCTATAAGGACCTCGTAGGCAAGACCGTGATCCTTCCTATCGTTCACCGTGAGATACCTGTTGTTGCCGATGACTATGTAGAAATGGACTTCGGTACAGGTGTTGTTAAGATAACTCCTGCTCATGACCCTAACGACTTTGAGGTAGGTCTCCGCCATAATCTTCCTGTTATCAATGTAATGAACGACGATGCAACTATCGTTGACGATTATCCCGCATACGCAGGTATGGACAGATATGAGGCAAGGAAGAAGATAGTTGAGGACCTGGAAAAGGAAGGCGCTCTTGTTGAGATAGAGGACTACAGCCACAACGTTGGTACCTGCTACCGCTGCGGCACTACTGTTGAGCCTAAGGTATCAACACAGTGGTTCGTTAAGATGAAGCCTCTTGCAGAGCCTGCTATCGCTGCTGTTAAGAACGGCGATACTAAGTTCGTTCCCGAGCGTTTCGACAAGATATACTTCCACTGGCTCGAAAAT
>JAFPPJ010000079.1 GCA_017410745.1 Oscillospiraceae bacterium | reverse complement strand
GTGCCCATTCCCGATACCGGACTTTCATCAAAGCCCGAAGAGGACATGCCGAAGCCTAAAGTAAAGCCTGCGCTCGATGATGATATCCCCGCGCCCAAGGCTAAGCCGTCTCTCGACGATGATATGCCGATGCCCAAGCACAAGCCCTCTATCGAGCAGAATCTCGGTGCGGCAAGGTCTGCGCTTTCCTTTGAGGGGGACAAGCCCTCTCCCAGACCCAAGCCCGCTCTTGACGATAATACACCGATGCCCGATTACAAGCACGCCGCAGAGGAAAAGAAGCCCAAGCACCATGAAACCGCAGACCTTCCTCCGGTGATGGATGA
The DNA here is from genome assembly GCA_017410745.1 of Oscillospiraceae bacterium. Taxonomy (GTDB): domain Bacteria; phylum Bacillota; class Clostridia; order Oscillospirales; family Ruminococcaceae; genus Huintestinicola. The sequence continues at coordinate 7,358 of JAFPPJ010000079.1, read as the reverse complement.
GAGCACGCCCTCCGCCGCTCCCATAGCCGCTCCCATGAAGAAGCAGGACGACTTTGAGGAGTATATCATATCCTCGGATACAGAGCCCGATCCCGAGCCCATCCTCGAAAGCATGGATGCTCCCAAGCTCGCACCCATGACCTCCAACAGGGAGAGCTCCCAGAAGGAAATGAAAGAGAAGATACGCATGAGCGATCTTCAGATGGGCATAAATGCACCGCGTCTTGACGATCTGTCCGATGAATACGGCAGTCCCCAGAAGCGTGCAAAGGATCTCACGGAGCAGGATCACCTCGACCGTGACGAAAAGGAAGCATTGCGCAGGAAGGTACAGGAGGATCTCGCAAGAGTCCCCGAGAACTACAACGCAAGACAGAGCAAGAAGATGTACAACAAGCTGATGGAGGAAAAGCAGCTCAAGATCGCCAAGAAGGGCTTTGTCATCTCCATCATACCGATACTCCTCGGTGTGCTCGGCGCAGTAATATGCTTCTACTTCCTCGGATGGAACGAATACGAGCAGATATTCCACATCATAGCGCTGTTCGGCGCTGCAGGCGCACTGCTGCTCCTGATAAAGTCCAACCACGCAAAGCTCTTCGCTATGACGGTATACGCGATATCTTTGATTGGATATATCGGTCTGGGACTGTTCTTCTATCTGTATCAGTCCTTCGACGGCAAGGTGGAATATGACCTGCTGCGCATGGTGCTCGGTGTGGCCGCATCCGCCTGCAATATCGGCGCGCTTCTGATACTCACCAAGAATGAAGCAGTGAACGTATACTATTCCACAAAATCAAAGAGGCGCACATAAGCATATAAATATATAAAGGAATGGGAGAATATGAGCAGAAGATCGGATGATTATTCATTTGACAGCAGCACTTCATATGATATATCATCTGCGATAGCAAAGAAAAAGGAGAACCGCAAGGCAGAAAGCAGAAAGGCCGCAAGGCGCAAGAAGCTGGCCGCAGGTCTCACTGTCGCAGCAGTCGTGCTTTCACTCGGCGCGGCATATCTGGCAGGGCTGTCAAGTTCGGCAGGAAAGTTCCTGAAGAACACATTTATCAATGATATGGATGTCGGCGGCATGAGAACGGCAGATGTCGTGAATATGCTGAAGGAACAGTATGTGGCACCGTCTCTTGAGATACACAAAAGAGGCGGGGACGTGATGGACATTGACCTGAGCGACTTCGGCTATAAGGTAGAGATCGCAGGCCCCGTCCGCACGGCATACAACACGCAGAACCACGCGCTCTGGTTCATGTCACTGTTCAAGACCGATGATATAAACATCGAATGTGAGCCGCAGTACGACGAGAGCAAGCTCGAAAGGCTGCATCGCCGCACGGTATGGGGCAGCACAGATACATCGAATGCCTCCATCGCATACGGCGAGAACGGCTACTATATCATCCCCGAGGTATACGGCGACACGGTAAATATAGACACGCTCGTGTCCTATGTGCTCGAAAGCGTCGAGGACGGCAAGCTGGATATAGACCTTGAGGAGGGCGGCTGCTACTCCGAGCCCGCCATAAAGACCGATGACCTGTCTGCAAAGCTCGAGATGATAAAGGCAAAGTACGACTTCATCATCACCTATGACTTTGACTATGCACAGGAGCATCTCACGGGCGCACAGGTATTTGAATGGACGGACGGCAGCGGACATATCGACCGCAGCAAGGCTGAGCAGTTCGTTGCGGGACTTGCCGAGAAGTACGACACATTCATGACCACAAGAAAGTTCCGCTCCACCGAGAGAGGCGAAATGACCCTTTCACAGGGCAAATACTCCACCGGACAGTACGGCTGGTGGATAGACAGGGACAAGACCGTTGACCGCCTGCTCGAACACATAGAAGAGGCGGAGACCTGCACCATAGACCCTGTATACGTCACACTCGACACCGGATACACCTACGAGGGCTTCGAAGCTGACCGCTCCGCAGGAGACGATATAGGCAACACCTATATCGAGGTAGACCTCACCAAGCAGCATCTGTGGTACTACAAGGACGGCAAGCTCGCATTCGAGACCGACCAGATCGTATCGGGCAAGGCTACCGACCCCACGAGGAAGACCCCCGAGGGCATATACAGCGTATACACCAAGCAGACCAACTACACAATGAAGGCTGCCGACGGCTCATACACCGCAAAGTGCAGCTACTTCATGAGGATAAGCTTCGAGGGCATAGGCCTTCATGACCTCAGCCGCGGCTCCTACGGCGGCAACACCTATATCAACAACGGCTCACACGGATGCATCAACATGAGGTATTCCGAGGTAAAGCAGCTCTACGAGATGGTAGAGAGAGGCACACCCTGCATACTGTATTATTGAGTCACTTGAAAGGAGTGGTATCATGAATGAACAGGCAGAAAAGATCCTGGCTGTTTCGGGTTCAGCCCTGAAGATGGTGGGCGACACCGCAAGCAAGGCGCTCAACGTTTCCAAGGCATACGCGAATCGTGCCAAGGAGGAGATGGAGCTTCGCAGGAAGTTCTACGAGCTCGGAAAGATATGCTATGAGATGTACAGCAGCGGCTCTGATGAGACGGGCAACATCAAGGCTAAGATAGAAGAGATCAAGAAGGCTGAGAGCCGCATTGATATCACCAAGGAACATACGGGTGCATCCCGCAGGTGTCCTGTATGCGGAGCAGCGAATATCTATTCCAATTCGTTCTGCTCCAAATGCGGTTCAAATCTTTGATAACGGATATGCCCCGCCGCGTTTACGGCGGGGCACTTTTCTAACGAGGTGGATATATGAGGAAACGTCTGTATGAGATAATCGAGGTATCACAAAACGGCGACAAGCTCAGCTTCGCATATGACTTCACTATGCTCGTGGCGATAGTAATGAGCGTGTTCCCGCTGGCATTCAAGCAGTCAAACGATGTATTCATCGTGATAGACGTGGTCACGACGGTACTGTTCGTCATAGACTATCTGCTGCGCCTTGTCACTGCCGATTACAAGCTCAATGACAAGCGCGCAGTGGCGTTCTTCATATACCCACTCACTCCCCTTGCGATCATCGACCTGCTGTCCATCCTTCCCACTCTTACCGCCATACATCAGGGCTTCAAGCTGTTCAAGCTGGTGAGGATATTCAGGACATTCAGAGTATTCCGCATATTCAAGATGTTCCGCTATTCAAAGAGCATATCCATCATCACAAAGGTCATAAAGAACTCAAAGGATGCACTTATCGCGGTATGTACCCTCGCCTTCGGATATATACTCATATCTGCGCTGGTGATATTCAATGTGGAGTCGGACACCTTCGGCAGCTTCTTTGACGCTGTATACTGGGCGACCGTATCACTGACCACGGTAGGATACGGCGATATATACCCCGTCACTACGGCGGGGCGCATCATCACAATGATATCATCCATATTCGGCATAGCGATCATAGCGCTGCCTGCGGGCATCGTGACCGCCGGATATATGACCGCCCTTGAAGAGGAGAACAAGAAAGACTGACCGCTTCCGAAACGCAAATAATAAGGACTGTCATGCGTATCGGGTGACAGTCCCATTCAGAAACAGATACGCCCATCACATATGTGATGGGCGTATCCGGCTATCAGCGTTACGATGGTATCGCTGATGTTACATTGCTGCATCGAGATCGAGGAAATCGATCAGACCGTATGTAGCTTCGCCTGTCTTGTTGGTCATATCCTTGAGCGTAGCTATGATGGAGCTGTCTATTCCGTTGCCCTTCTTAACTACTGCTATCTTGTACTTAGGATATACATTCGTGCCGTCTTCGAGCTCGAAGGGAACGACCAGCATTCTGAATGCGATATTTACCTTGTCCATTACTGCGTTGAGCTCTGCGAAGTCGCCCTCTGCGGGGATATCAACGATGAACTCATCGGAACCTGTACGGTATATCTCCTTGTCGGGGAAGTATTCCTTGAGGGTATTTACGGTGTTTACGAGGATAAGGTCGCCGGCATCGTTGCCGTATACGGTATTGATATCACTGAAAGCTGCTATGTTGAACATAACGAAGTATCTTTCCGCATCGCCCATCTTCTCGGCATTCATCGAGAAGCTTACACGGTTGCTTGCTCCTGTGAGAACGTCGTTGAACATAGCGGTATTGAGGGACTTTTTGGTCATGTTGTTCTTTGCGATGGTGGATACGAGCTTCTGATTTACCTTTTCCTGTCTCTTGGTGATGATGTTGAACACAACGATAAGGCTTATGATAACTACGCCGAATATAGCGAGGTAGATTATCATCGTTCTCATGAGGGAGAATGCCTCTGCGGTATCATCATCTATGAGGATTATCCAGTCATACTCGGGGATGTATGTCCATATGGATATATACTGCTTGCCGCCCTGTCTGTAGGTGAAGTTGCCTGTGACCTCCTGGGATGTGCCGCTGTACTGCGAGCACAGAGCAAGTATGTTCTGGTTGTCGGTCTGGGTATTGATCTGATCCTCAGCCACGCCGAAGATGTAGTTGCCGCTCTTGGCATCTACCATCTTGTAGGTAGAGTGCTCAACGCCCTTCATAGGCACGCTGTCGAGAGTTTCGATAACGCCGGATGTGAATATACCGAGACCTGCAAATCCCATAGGATTGCCGTTGTCATCATATACAGCCTGATACATGGAGAGACACTGCTTGCCGGAACCCGGAGAAATGATGAAGCCTGTGTCATAGAGACCGCCGCGGCCGTTTCTCATCGCGTTCTGGAGCTCCTGCTGCTTAGCCAGATCCTTTCTGGTCTGCATTCCGCTTTCGGGAAGAGCAGGATTGGTATGTGTCATAACGTGTGTATCCCATGAGCCTATCCACAGACCCTCAAGATTTTCGATATCGTTGCCGAAATCGGTGGTGAACTTCTGAGCGACTGCCTGTGCTTCCTTGCCTGCGGGATCTTTGTTTTCGGCAGGGGTCTCGGGATCGGTAAGTGTGGCAAGGTCGTACTGCTTGGAGTATGCGAGCAGGTCTGATACCTGCTTAGCCTTTGCAAAAGCCTTGAGCGTATTCTCCGAATTCTGCACATAGGTCTTGACGATCTGGGCACGCTCATCGGCGATGGATGTCAGATGCTCGATGGTGTTCTGACGGGTCGCCTTGCTGACCGCGTTGGTTATGAACAGTGAAAGACCGAGTATTACTATGAGCTGGATTATCAGTATTCGGTTAAGAGCTGAAGAGCTCTGCTTGTCTTTCTTCTTGGACTTACTCATTGCTTATCCTTCTTTCTTTTGAGAAAATTTGCGCAGCTGATGTCATGATGCATACGCGAACCGACAACGTCGTATCAGAAGAGACCGAAGAGCTTTTTCTTCTTGGGCTTCTCCTCTTCGATGTCCTCATCTTCGTCGTCCTCGTCCTCCATAACGCTCATAAGGTCGCCTACCTTGTCCTTGAGGAGACTGCCCTTTGAAGCCACAGGCTTCTTAGCGGGAGTCCCTGCGATCTCAGAGAGCCTTATCATCCTGTCGGGGAGCGCCACCGTAGTGGAAGCATTGTCGCCCGACTGCATTATGAACATAGCGCAGTTAGGACACGGGATAAGAGGGCTGCGGTCTACCGCGCTCAGAAGTATGAGCGTCTCCACTGCTGTCTCACCCATTGCCTGCATTTCACGGAATGCAATTATCTCCGCGTGTACCTCCATAGGCATACCGTTCACAGTCTCCACACGGCTCACACCATAAAAAATCCTGCCCGAGCGTGTGCTCAGAACACATACCGTAGTCTCCGGCCCGAACCTTTCATAAGCGGAAAGTTTATTAAGAACATCCATTGCGGAACTGTAGATAGCATCAAAGGTCATAATATTACCACCTTCCTGTGATCTAAATGATCTGCCAACAGATCATAAGACCTGTCTACAGATAATATTTTATCATAAATCATTCATAAAGTATAGCACATCTGTGACAGCAAATTATATATTTGTGATGTGTTTTAAAAATACAGTTTGTGAACACTGTTTTATTGTACAAAATCACAACATCATCTTGTTGCATATTTATTGCGGTATTCGCGGGGCGTTTCGCCCGTATATTTCCTGAACACCCGTATGAAATGGCTCTGTGAGGAAAAGCCGAGAAGGTCGGAAATATCGGTGACAGGTCTCTCGGTATATCTCAGCTGCCGCTTGGCGGAGGCGATCTTTTCAAGCATGATGAACTCGCTGATGGTCTTGCCCGTCTCCTTGCTGAAGCGGCGGGAGAGATGACTGCGGCTAAGATACAGCGCATCCGCGATCTGCTCCGTCCTTATGGGCTCGGAGATATGCTGCCTGATATACCCCGCCACATCGTATACGAGCCTTGATGAGACCGAGCCCTCCCTTAGCATCCTGACCTCGCCGGCGAAGAACCTGAGCATCTCCTGCATCAGCATCGTGAGCTCCGCAAGATCGGATGCACTGTCGCTGCGGTGCATGAACTCTTCGCTGGCCTTGAATGCACGGAGCGTGTCCATGCCGCCGTGTATCGCCGCACGGGCGGCGGCTGCCGTCCTGACTATGAAGATATGCTTCTGCCCATCAAGGGTATACAGCGGCATATCCGACAACTGAGGGAAGAATCTGTCTATGGCCTCGATATCTCCCCTGCGCACTATATTCCTCATCATCTGCTCGGTAGAATAGTAGCTCATGCCCATATCCTCGTTCTCATCGGGGCCTTCTGCGCTGAGCAGTCTGCCCACAGCCTGTGATGAGGAAAAGGACTCGACTATATCCGTCGGCCTGAGCTTTTCGCCGTTGACGAAGTAGTTTATCATGCACAGGTTGTCTATGAGCTTTTCGATGGATACCTGCGGTATCGTGCGCATCTGGTAGACGAACCTGTCCTCATCGTCATTGTAAAGCCCGAGCTTATGCGCGATGCTGCGCACATTCTCATCGGTATCCTGTGAATCACGGGAGGGGCCTGCCACAAAGATTATGCCGTTATTGTTCACTATGCCGTAATAGTACAGATCTGTGCTGAAATAATAGCACACATGGGATGTTATGGAAAAGATATCATCCTTCACAAGCTCAAAGGGGTCTCTTAACAGCTCTCTCCTGAAGAAGCGGTATATCTGAGTGCCGCCGTCATATACCCTTACGGGAAGCTCTGTTATATCACCGAAGAGATCGCCGATATATCTGTAGTCTATATCATTCATGGTGGACTCCTGTAATCTGTTTGAATTAATGATATTATATCATAATATTAATATTTAATATGTAATATTTATGGATATTATTGTTAATATTATATTGCTAACGTATACATTGCATTAAGATCACGGTTTCCTGCTCCGCAGACCGGGATGTATAATGCAGTGCTGTATTAG
>JAFPPJ010000078.1 GCA_017410745.1 Oscillospiraceae bacterium | reverse complement strand
TTAAAGCGCCTGCCTATGAACAGCACTTTCTGTTGCGTTATTCGCAAGGATCAATGATTGTCTGTTTATATTATAACTCATGCTGTACCCAATGTCAATATGTATGTGCCATATAAAAGAAACTTTGTAAGAGTATATAAGCAATGGTACATTCAGCTGTGGCATTTGCACATCCCTCACTGTCCAATGTTCCGGGACGCTAATAACAGTCCCTCTCAAATAAGTATCGATATCGATGCCGGCTATCTAATCATATTCTAATAAAACTAATATGATTTAAATTGACTCGCTTTGTGATATATGCTATTATATCAGATAAAAAGAGGCACAACGGCTGCCCCGTATAAAGGAAGGTATGTTTATGCGTAAATTTATTTCTATCCTCGCTGCAGCAATGGCAGTATGCGCAATGTCAGTATCCGTGGACGCAGCTGTCTACGGAGAAAACCTGCTTACAAACCCCGATGCCGTCAACGGCGCAAAGGACTGGAAGGGCACAGGCAAGGCCTGGACCACCACCGAGTCATACAACGATATCGAAGCCTATGACGGCAGATTCTTCATGCCCAAGGAAGTGAAGCTGAAAAAGGGCGAAACCACAAGCATATATCAGGATATCCCCGTCAAGGACTATGCCGGCAAAAAAGCCGTGCTGCGCGGATATATCCGTACAGCAGACGGGCGCAAGGGCGACAATGCAAGCTTCAATGTGGAATTCCTCGATAAGAACGGCAAATCTCTCGGGAGCAACGGCGCCGGCACTAACTGGGCGGATTCATGGAAGTCCTGCTCTGTTGATACCGAGATACCTAAGAATGCGGTGACTGCAAGGATATCTCTTAATGTCAAGTACAATAAGGGCGACTATGCGGACGGCTGCTTTGACGATGTATTCTTTGCAATAGACGGCGTGGAAAGGAAGGATATCTCCTCCGGAGAACAGCAGAACAGGCGTTCCTATTTTGTGAAGAAGGGCACTGTTATAGACGCCGGCGATGCTTTTGCGAAGGGCAAGGTAAAGTGGTCATCCTCCGATGAAAAGATCGCAGTGGTCGATGATACCGGCAAGATCACCGCAAAGCAGTACGGAACTGCAGTTGTGACCGGAAAGTGCGGCAAAGAAACCGTCAAGATAAAGATAGAAGTGGATTTCTAAGGTTTATCACGATAAGGGGTTGCACTCAGCAGCCCCTTATTTCTGCTCCGGGCCGTGGGTCTAATTATTTTTTAATAAAACTAATATGATTTAAATTGACAATTTTCCCCATATATGCTATTATATCATACATAAGGGGCAGAAAGGCTGCTCCGTATAAAGGGAGGTTTATATATGGGCGAATTCATTTCCACGCATGGCGGATTGATCATCACGATCATAGCCGTAATAGTCCTGTTGTGTATCATAGGCTCGGGCTATGTCAAGGCTCCGCCCGACAAGGCATTCATCATCTCAGGTATCGGCAAGAAGGCAAGGGTCGTAATAGGTAAGGCATCCATCAAGATCCCCTTCCTTGAGAGACTTGATAAGCTCGATCTCGGACTTATGCCCGTAGATGTAAAGACCGCATCCGCAGTCCCCACCGCCGACTATATCAATATATCCGTTGACGGTGTCGTAAACGTAAAGGTATCGCTTTCACCCGAGGGCATAGAGCTCGCACAGCAGAACTTCCTTAACAAGGACAGAGCGTATATCGTAGCTGTTGCAAGAGAAGTGCTCGAAGGTAATATGCGTGAGATCGTCGGTACTATGGAGCTCCGCGAAATGGTATCGAACCGTCAGAAGTTCGCAGACAAGGTAAAGGAGAACGCTGCTCCCGACCTCGCAAATATGGGTCTTGACATCGTATCCTTCAACGTTCAGAACTTCACCGATTCCCAGGGTGTGATCGACAACCTCGGTATCGACAACATCTCCAAGATACAGAAGGACGCATCCATCGCCCGCGCCAATGCCGACAGAGACGTAGCAGTCGCAAGAGCAGAGGCAAACAAGCAGGCAAATGATGCAAAGGTAGCTGCCGACCTCGAGATCGCTATGAAGAACAACGACCTCGCTATCAAGCAGGCAGAACTCAAAAAGGTATCCGATATCAAGAAGGCAGAGGCTGACGCTGCATATAAGATCCAGGAAGAGGAACAGCGTAAGCAGATCGAGATCACTACCGCCAATGCGAACATCGCAAGGCAGGAAAAGGAAGTCGAGCTCGAGACCCAGAAGATCGCTATCCAGGAGCGCAGGCTCGATGCCGATGTAAAGAAGCAGGCAGAAGCAAACAAGTTCGTTGAGCAGCAGAAGGCGGATGCATTCCTCTACTCCAAGCAGAGAACAGTTGAAGCTAAGAAGTACGAGGATATCCAGAACGCAGAGGCTGAGCTCGCTGTAAGACAGCGTGAGGCAGAGGCTGCACTCTACGCTGCAGAGCAGGAAGCAAAGGCTGCCCGCGCAAGAGCAGAGGCTGCAAAGTACGCTGCTGAGCAGGAGGCAGAAGGTATCAAGGCAAAGGGTCTTGCAGAGGCTGAGGCTGTAAGGGCTAAGGCACTTGCAGAGGCAGAAGGTCTTGACAAGAAGGCAGAGGCTATGCAGAAGATGCAGGAAGCCGCTATACTCCAGATGTACTTCGAGAAGCTGCCTGAGATCGCCAAGGCTGTTGCAGAGCCTCTCAACAACGTTGATTCCATCACGATGTACGGCGAGGGCAACACCGCAAAGCTCATCGGCGAGATCACACAGTCCACATCGCAGATATCGAACGGTCTGCTTGACGGAATGGGCATATCCCTCAAGGATCTCCTCAGCTCCGTACTCACCGGCAAGGCAATAGCTACGGGCATCAATTCCGTAGATACCACCGCCGATGTGATCGGCAGCGACGACGGTCAGACTGCAATAGATGACAATCTTTGATCTTCATGGTGCAGGGGCGACCCTGCACCATTCCTTTTGTCCGTGATTTTTACCGTTTTGAATTTGAATTGTAATATATTTGATGAAAAAATTGGATTTACCCCCTTGAAATCTTGTTAAAGATGTGCTAAAATATAAGTGGGGTATGTATTCTCCGTGAATATGTCAATAACTTACAAAGGAGTTGTTAATATGAAATTCAGAAAGATAGCTGCTGTTGCAGCTGCCGCTGTTATCACAACATCCATGGCTACTGCCGTAAGTGCTGCTGATACTGATCAGAAGGTTCTGCATGGCTATACCACAACATCAAGCTCTTATGTCCCCTATTATTATGTGACCTCCAATCCTTACTACTATGGCTATAACTATAACTACGGCTATAACTATGGCTACTATGATCCCTACTATGGCTACACCTACTATGGTTATGGCGATCCCTACTACTATGGCTATAACTACAACTATTACGGATACTACGATCCCTACTACTATGGCTACAGCTACTATGATCCCTACTACTACGGCTTCAACGGCCTGACCTATTCTCCTTACTACTATTCCGATGTCAACTACTACGGCTACATGGGCTTCAAGTCCAAGTCTGAGGTAGCAAGAGACAACAAGAAGGAGATCTCCAAGGGCACTCCTTATATCACAGGTGCCAAGAGCTACAACGGCTGGAAGGATCTCACCAAGTACGCTAAGGAAGCTAAGAAGGGCCAGAATCTCTACATCACCCTCAACGGTGCTAAGGAGATCCCCGCTGATATCCTCTCAGCTGTAAAGGGCAAGGATGTGCTCCTCACATTCAGCCTTGACAACGGCGCTTACTGGACGATCAACGGCAAGGATGTAAAGAATGCCAAGGCTATCAATCCTACTGTTGAGTACAACATCGACTACATCCCCAGCGGCCTCAAGGCTAAGGCAAGCAAGGGCAGCATCTCTGCATACCAGCTCGGCATCACCGACGGCTTTGCAGAACTCGGCACCACTGCTTCCATCACCGTTAAGATCAGCAAGTCCCGTGCAGACAACGTTGCTTACATCTATCGCTTCAACAAGGATACAGGCGGACTTACACCTGTATACAAGGCTGTTGTAAGAGATAACGGCACTCTCACATTCGACATCACGGCAGGCGGCCCTTACTACATCGTCCTCAAGTGATCCGAAGCTCATAACGATCATACCCTCCCCTCAAACGGGGGAGGGTTTTTTGAAAGGACATATCATGAAAAACAAGTATATCGCACTTATGATGGCATCTGCCATGGCACTTATGCCGGTGAATGCGTCCGCAGAGATCACCAGCCTGATGGTAAAGGATATATCCGTCACGGAGTTATCCGAGGATACAGACACATCACAGACCGAGACCGCGGCGATAACAGCGCCCGAGCAGGGCGAAAAGCACAGCACCGTGCTCAATGCCCTCGGCAAGTCGCTGGTCTATCGCTTCTCGCCCAAGCTGTTCGGCAGATCCTCCGTGTATGATCACGGATTGAGCAAGGCATCCTTCATCATGTCCCTTGCTGCTATGGATGTGGGCGGCAATGACGACCTTGACCTGCAGGGATTTTTCCGCATCACAGGCTTCGATATGGATACCTACAGCTCTCACCGCTACGACTGTGAGGACACCAACGACGATGCTGCGGTGGGTATATGCTCCATGAAGCTGCCCGACGGGCGCACCCTTGTGGCTGCAGCGGTAAGAGGCGGCGGCTACGGCGGCGAATGGTCGAGCAATATGCGCGTGGGCAATACGGAGTACCACGAGGGCTTCATGCTTTCCTCCACCTCCGTAAAGACTCAGATAGAGGAATATATCAAGGAGCAGGGCATAGACAATGCAGCGATATGGCTCACGGGCTACAGCCGCGGTGCAGCCGTGGCTGGTCTCACAGGCGCACGCCTTGCCAATGAATACGGCCAGGAGAATATCTACTGCTATACCTTTGCCACCCCGAGGACATACAGGGGCAGCACGAGCTACAAATGCATACATAATATAATCAACCCCGCAGACCCCGTCACCTATGTCCCCTTCGATGAATGGGGCTACAGCAGGATAGGCGTTGACCATTACCTCGATGTGTCCGCCTTCACCGATGAGCGCGCTGCCAATGTGAAGAAGCTGTACAAGGCTGTCACGGGAGAAGACCCATATCACAACGCACAGCTCATGTCGCTGCCCGTGCTGCTCAGCACCGTTGTCACCGACTATATACCCGACACGCAGAATTATACTGAGGGCGGCTATCAGGATATGCTCGCAGAGCTGATGCAGAACGCAGATGATATGATAGCGAACAGAAGTCTCAGTGAGGAGGATATGGGCGAGGCGGGATATATGCTCGCAGCCCGCATGCCCGTCATGAGCAGTCTCTCCTTTGTGGCACTGGTCGGCGTCCTCGGCGAGTTTGACAGCGATATCATGCTGCACTGCGCAGAGAACCACGAGCCGCAGCTGTATCTGGCTCTGCTCTATGCAGGCGGCGTAGTATCGGAACCGCCCCATACCT
>JAFPPJ010000077.1 GCA_017410745.1 Oscillospiraceae bacterium | reverse complement strand
GGTATAGCTACAGTAGTAGTTAACTCCGCAGGCGCTCCCGAGAAGTCCGCATGGGCTAAGACCTCTGCTGATAAGTATGTTGGCGGTTATCCTCAGGAAGCTACTGTTAAGACCGACGGCACAGGCACAGGTTCTGACTGGAAGGTTGACCTCGGTACTGCAGTTGCTACACAGGCATAATCTGAGTGTAAGCTGAACTTAAACTGACTAAAGTCTATGACCCCCGTTCCAATAGGAACGGGGGTTTTCTTCTATAAAAAATTTTTTTCCATCTTTGGGACTTTTTTCTTTTTCCTTCGGTTAAATGTACAAAGGGCAAGGAAACCCAAAAATACAGAGCTAAAGCTCAGGAGGAAAAAATTATGTTTAAGAAGTCTATGAAGGTTATCGCATCCGCAATCGCAGCAGTTATGGCAGCAGCCACCGTTCTTACAACAGCAGCAAAGGCAGACGTAATGTATGATACATACGACAGCACCGCATCGGTAAATACACAGTATGACAGCTACAGCTATGATAATTACTATGGATATGCTTACGGCTTTGGACCCTATGATGTATACGACTTCACCCCCAACTACTACACGATCTCCTATGATGCATTCGGCAACAAGATCATCACATACGCAGACGGTACCGTAATATATGAGATGCTCAAGGTTGACAGCACCTACGATTTTGACAAGGTGAGCTTCGATGCAAGCGACTATGTAGTAAGCTATGCAAATCAGAGCAGCGCAGAGAAGGCAGCAGGCTTCACAATAAGCGCTCCCGACAGCACTCTCGCACTCTTCCCCTACAAGCAGTACAGCGTTATCTCCGGCAGCATACTCCAGATAACATATAGCGACCTTATGGGCAATGAAGTCATCATCCGCAAGGCTATAGGCAAGCTCGACATCTCCGGCGACAGCACAATGTATACAGTCGAGAACAAGGCAATGCTCAACAATGCAGCTACCATAATGAGCGGCAACAGCTACGGTTACTACAAGACCATCGCAGCCAAGAACGGCTACTGCTACAGCATAGAGACCAACGTTCCGATGACACGCACCGATATGGAGAACATCGTGAAGGCAATAGCAAAGTAAAAAACATATGATACATGGCGCACCGCTTGAACAGGCGGTGCGCTTTTCACATCACTGTTTTCATTGTATCCTGCAATGGTAAAAATTCGGTTACATACCAGTAAAGCACCTTGACATATTTTCATGTTTTTTGTATAATAAATGTATCTACCTTTAGCGAAAAACATATAAATTCAGCCCGATCGGGGCTATCCATCATATGCAAAAAAGAGATACGGGAGACTGCATGATGAATAGAATAAAACTGCGAGCCGCAGCGCTTTTTGCGAGTGCAGCCATGCTGCTTTCAATTGCGCTGCCGGTCTGTGCGGAGGAGTTTGCCGACCCTGCGCAGGCATATGCCGACTATATCACGGATGTCGGCAAGATAGAGGACGGCGAGCTCAGTGCCGATGATCCCACCACCGTAGGAGACACCGACCTTCGCACCGAAACACCATCGGAAGCGCCCGAGGGCACGGGAGTGAAAGTGCCTGCCGAAGAGATAACGGTGTACAGCTTCAGATCCTCCATCACCATAGGCGAGACATATAAGATAGGCTATAAGCTCAAACCTGCCGAATCCGATGACTATGTCACATATACCGTGTCCAACACAGCCACGGTCTCCGTAGCTGCCGACGGCACAGTAAAGGGTCTCAAGCCCGGTACTGCCATAGTCACCGCACGCACATCCTCCGGAGTCAAGGACAGATTTTCCGTTACGGTCAAGGCTGATCCGGATGAAGTCCCCGAGGATGACGACAGTTCACCCGAGGATTCCGGCTCTGCAGGCGCTACTGCTATAGAGCTTGACAGATCTGCGGTCACCCTTACGAGAGGTGAGACCTATCAGATAAAATACGCTCTGCGTCCCGAGGGCGTGGAGGATACCGCGAAGTTCTCATCCGGCGAGAGCAGTATCGCCACCGTTGACAATAACGGTCTTGTCACTGCCAAGAAGCCGGGTACCGTGCGCATACGATGCTATACCGGCAGCGGTGCGTTCACAAGGCTCAATGTCACTGTCGTTGAGGCGGTGGACAATGACGCCATAGATGAACAGATCGAGCAGGAAGTCAAGCAGGAATTCAACGAGAACGGCGATCTTATCCCTTCGCGCGTGCGTTTTGCGGATGAATCCGTTGCGATAGGAGTAGGCGAGGAAAAGCAGCTCGATGCGAGGATATATCCCTCCGGCTGTGTATACACCTATGAGATAATGTCATCGGATACGACCGTCGTCACCGTATCACACGGCGGCGTGATAACGGGTCTTGCGGCGGGCAACGCGGTAATCACCCTTACCACCGACAACGGCAAGAGCGATGATATCTATGTTACCGTATATGACGATGTTATCAAGGGTATAGACGTTTCCAAGTGGAACGGCGATATCGACTGGGAACAGGTCAAGAAGACAGGAAGAGCCCAGTTTGCCATGATAAGGGCATCCTACGGCTATGAGGACACCGACTACAAGCTTGAGGAAAATGTCCGCGGCTGTGAGGCATATAACATACCCTACGGCTTCTACCACTACACTTATGCAAAGAATGTGTCGGAAGCGCGCAAGGAAGCAGCGTATTTCCTCAATGTCATAAGCCCCTATTCGCCCTCATATCCCATCGTGCTTGACATCGAAGAGGACTTCTACAAGCAGATGGACAGGCAGGAGGTCACCGACATAATCACCACCTTCATGGAGGCGTGTGAGGAAGCGGGATACTATACGATGGTATACAGCTTTGCCAAGTTCTTTGAGGCTGAGGTCTATATGGATCAGCTCATGGACTATGACATATGGGTAGCCTGCTGGGGAGATTCGAGCAAGCTCGATGAGAACTACAGCTATCATTACGGTATGTGGCAGTACAGCGAGACCGGAACGATGGCGGGCATCCCCGAGGATGTAGACCTCAACTATGCGTATAAGGACTATGCCGTCCTGATACGCAGATACGGCCTGAACAATCTCCAATGATCACATCCCCGCCAATACGGCGGAAGACTAAAGCCTGCGGTATCCCCGCAGGCTGTTTTGTGAGGCAGCGATGAAAAGACTGATAACAGCGGCGGTATGCGTATTGCTGTCGTCATGCAGCCGGGCGGGCGTGCAGGATGTACAGACCGTGGCAGAGCAGACATCCGCACATACTACAGCACAAACAGCGGTACAGACAGCGCCGCAGACTACGGAAGTGCCGGAGCGTCCCGAGCCGTTAAGACATACATCGGGCACCTCATACTATGAGGACGATGATATATCCGTTGTGTTCGGCATAAAAGAACTGCGCTCCTCTCTGCTGTATCCTGCCATAGTACATGATATCGGTGCGTATCCCGATATGTTCGTGCTCGAAT
>JAFPPJ010000076.1 GCA_017410745.1 Oscillospiraceae bacterium | reverse complement strand
GAATCGACCTCGTTCTTCTTTTTGGTCTGCTTGAGGTAGGGATATTCGTCGATGATGAGCAGTATCTTTTTGTCAAGCGTTTTCAGATAGTCCATCATCTCTAAGAGAGAATCAAAGCGGATATTCGGCAGCCCCAGACTATCAGAAACGCTCCGGTATATCAGCTCCATATTTCCCTCAAAGGTGCTTGTCACGCACATATGGTTGATGACAACACCCTCAAAGCTCTTTGCAGCTTCGCTCAGCAGCGTGGATTTTCCGACTCTGCGCTTGCCGTAGACCAGCACTGCCGTCTTTCGTTCCCAAGAGGAAAGCTCTGTCTTTAACTGCCTGAGTTCTTTTTCTCTGCCGATAAACATAATATCACTTCTTTTCTGAATATATTTTCTCTGAATTATCATTCAGTATAAATACATTATACCACATTGCTTTGAGGTTGTCAAGTTTGTGGATACTGATTTGATATGCAGCGTGGAAGCAATACTGTCACTCACATTATTATGCCTGCGGTATATCTGCAATATCCGGTGTGGATGCAACAGCTACGCCGTAGATTCCGGGATCGGCAATGCCCGGATTCTCGCCACAAACTTGACGGCATGCAAAAAACAGAGACTGCCGTATGCACAGCAGCCTTCATTTATCACACCTATCTTAAAAATATCCACGGAGATACAACAAACACCGGTATGACAACTCCTTTTTCATCATTGGTAGTTTTCTTCGTGTCCCGCTTCTGCAGATATGATATATCGTAAGTATTATGACAAGAGCAAAGACTATAGCTATATAACCGTACAGCGCCAGGTCGCCCAACAGCGAACCGAGTTCTCTCCACTTCTCTTCAACCATGATATCATCCCCACAGCGTAATGTCCATACCGATAAGCTGCCGCCCACAAAGGGGCGGCAGCTATCCGCGTTGTCTCTTTCTTTTATATGGAAAGCATCAGTATGCGTATTCCATCTTGTATCCAATGCCCGATACAGCCTTGATATAGCTGGGATTGTGCGGGTCGGGCTCTATCTTTGCGCGTATGCGGCGGATATGCTCAACTATGGTCTTGCGTACACGGTAGGGCTTCTCATGCCATACCCCCGTGTATATCTCGTCTATGCTGCAGGGCGTGCCCAGATTTTCGAGCAGGTACTGCACTATGCCGTATTCAATGGCGGTCATGCTGATGCGGCTGCCCTCGGAGTATACCGTGCGGCTGCGCATATCAACGCTGATAGCACCGTTAGACAGCGTGCGCGGACGTTCGAGCGCACCTGTGCTCCTCCTGATAAGAGCGGTGACCCTTGCCTTCATCTCGTATACGCACTTGGGGTCGCATACCATGTCCGCACCCTTGGACAGTGCCATGATATTGTATATCTCATCGGTACTGTCGGGCAGCATGAGAACTGGTATGTTCGATACGCTCCTTACCTTTTCAAGCACTGCAAAGCCTGGCAGTGCGATGCCCTCGTCCCGTATGATCATCAGATGTGCGCCCTTGGTAGCGGTCACATCGCTGTCGGATTCAGCAACATTTATCTCATCCTTCAGAAGAAGGCGCTGTATGTCGCTGTCCTTGTTTCTCCTGCAGTCTGTGAATATGATATTGGGTCGGTACTGCATCGCAGTAAGACCGTTAGATGACAGATAAAGCGGCATTGTTTCTCCCTCCTGTAAAGTTCCTTAAAACCTTTTCCATACAGCCGATCTTTGGCTTTCTATAATGTATACAACCGGGAGCGAAGGAATTTTTCACCGAATATCCGAATTTACAGAAATTTCATATTTGATCTGTCAGCGACGTGCTTATATCATCTTGTCGCTTCCGGTATACATCTTCATGCTTATCCTGTATGACAGCACCACCGAGATCACAGCCACGATCGCCGCCACGCAGGTAAGATCGGGATGGCGCTCAAATGCCGCACTCTCAAACGACAGTGCCATCTCCCCCATCGCCGCCAGCAGTATCTCGGCGGTAAGTATCACGTTATAGTACGCCAGCTTCATTTTGCCTATATACATCAGCGGTATCGCCACAGCAGTCAGGAACGAGAGCCCCAGCAGCGAATCTGTCACGCACAGCACGTCTATCGTGAAGTCATCTATGTCTATGAGCACCGTTATCACAGCGCGCATTATCTCTATAAGCCCCACCGATGCGAACAGTACCGCATATGATACGGTATACCTCACCCTTACCGCATCCGCCGCCTTGAACGGCATATACGCACAGGTGCGGTACCACCGCGAATGTATGTCCTGCGAGAACGGGAACAGCACCACTGCCAGCGCCGCCGCGTGTGTGATATATCTGAAGCCCGGAATGCACGCAAGTATGCACATCCCCGCAAACAGCAGCAGATTCGTCCTCGACTTAAGGTACACCATTTCCTTGTAAAGGAGCGCCCGAGATGAGCCCGTGCATAATGAAGCCTTTACCTTCTCTATCTGATTTACGATACTCATTATAATTCCTGCCTTTGTTATGATTATGAGTTTGGAGCTTGGAGTGTGGAATTAAGGTGTGACGCAAGCGTCACATTCTCAAACGGGATCCCGTACATCAGTTCCTCTCAAATGCATCCCGACCTAACACCGGGTTTTACCCGGCGGGCTTTGCCCTGACAGTTTAGCCGGACGTGCTACCCTATGTTCCGAGGATAGTACATTAGTCCCTCTCGAATGCATCCCGACCTAACACCGGGTTTTACCCGGCCCGGTTACCATAGCGATGCGGTGCCATGCTCCGTCATGTATGTGGGTATGACCTTGTCCTCCGAGCGCCCCATGAATACGATTATGTCCTCAAGGGTGGAGCGTTCGGGGGTTATGCCACGGGGTATGTCCTCGCGGCGCATGAGCACCTGCGTGTCGTATCTCCCCTTGCGCACAGCCTTCACCGAGGATATGGGCAGCATCATATCGGATGATGTGCGTATCACAGCGTATTCTTCAAGTATGTGATCCTTCGTGTCGCACATCACCAGCTCTCCCCTGCGCATGAATGCGATGAGATCGCACAGATGCTCAAGATCGCTTACGATATGCGAGGATATGAGTATGCTCCTGTCCTCCGAGCGTGTGTATTCTACTAGCACATCGAGCACCATGTCACGGAAGAACGGGTCAAGTCCCCCCGTAGGCTCATCGAGCAGCAGCAGCCGTGAATCGTGTGACAGCGCCGCCGCAAGGGACAGCTTCATCGCCATGCCCTTGGAATAGTCGCGTATCAGCTTGGTGCGGGAGAGCTCGAACCTGTCGAGATACCCGTCAAATACCGTGCTGTTCCAGTTGATGTATGTGTACGACAGCATTTTCGATACCTGCGCCGCACTGAAATTATCGGGGAACATCACCGTGTCCGCCACAACCGATATGTCCTGCTTCACCGCCGTGAACTCCGGCGATGTATTGTCGCAGCCGAGCACCCGTATCTTTCCGCTGTCGGCATGCAGCGCATTCATGATGAGATTTATCATAGTAGTCTTGCCTGCGCCGTTCTCACCCACAAGCCCCATTATCATGCCCGACGGCAGCGTCAGGGATATGTTCCTCACCGAGAAATCCTCGTAGGAACGGCTCACTCCTTCTATCTCTATGGCGTTCATATCCCGCCCTCCTTTATCATGCTGTAAAGCGCATCCATCTCGTCATTGCCTATGTCCCCAGCCCGTGCAAGGTCAAAGGCCTTCTCAAGGCATTCCTCTATGTCCCGCAGGTACTGCTCCCGCACTATCGCCTTGTCCTGCCTCCTTGCAAAGCAGCCCTTGCCCGGCACCGCCGCAATGAAGCCGTCCCGCTCAAGCTCGTCATAGGCTCGCTTTGTGGTGATGACGCTTATCCTCAGATCCTTCGCAAGCGTGCGTATGGACGGCAGCGGCTCATCGGGCTGTATCTTCCCCGACAGTATCTGCTCCCGCACACTATCGTATATCTGCTCGTATATCGCCTTTTCACCCGTGTTGCTTATGATAAGTTCCATTCACATCACCGTTCATTTCGTGTATACTGTGTATAGCTGATATACACAGTATACACGAAGCATACACACTTGTCAATACCTCCCGCAAATTTTGTGCACTATGCCATATACCGATATATCCTCACACCGTATTATGTGCACATCAACGGAACTCCCTGCCCGTATAAGTCCCACCCTCCCCGACTGCTATATCCAAACCGCACAAATCCGCTGTTATTGTATGATTTTCCGATTGACAAATGCATATATAATGTGGTATTATATAAGATGTGAGAGTTTGTTCAAGGCTCTGCTTTCAAAAAGCAAAGCCCGATACAACGATGCTTGTTGAAAGCAGCGCTTTGAAACTCTCACATCAAAAATCGAAAGGAGTTATATCAATGATCTATTCGCACGAAGTAGAAACAATGTGCCCTATCGCACAGGGCGTTGCTCACGGCGCCGCTCCGATCCCCGAGGAAGCTAAGTGGGTCAAGGCTAAGGAGATTAAGGATATTTCCGGCTTTACACACGGTGTGGGTTGGTGCGCACCTCAGCAGGGTACATGTAAGCTCACCCTCAATGTCAAGGAAGGTGTTATCCAGGAAGCTCTCGTTGAGACCATCGGCTGCTCGGGCATGACCCATTCCGCTGCTATGGCTGCAGAGATACTCCCCGGCAGAACTATCCTCGAGGCTCTTAACACAGACCTCGTTTGCGATGCTATCAACACCGCTATGAGAGAGCTCTTCCTCCAGATCGTATACGGCAGATCCCAGTCCGCATTCTCCGAGGACGGCCTCGTTATCGGCGCAGGTCTTGAGGATCTCGGCAAGGGTCTTCGTTCCCAGGTCGGCACAATGTACGGCACTCTCAAGAAGGGTCCCCGTTATCTCGAGATGACCGACGGCTATGTTACCGGTCTCGCACTCAATGAGGATGATGAGATCATCGGCTACAAGTTCGTGAACTTCGGCAAGATGATGGACTTCATCAAGGCCGGCGACGATGCAAATACCGCTTACGAGAAGGCACAGGGCCAGTACGGCAGAGTTGCTGACGCTGTCAAGATCGTAGATCCGAGAAAAGAATAAGGGAGGATTTGTAATATGGCACTTTTTGAATCATATGAGCGCAGAGAAAAGCAGATCCTTGCAGTGATCAAGGAATACGGCATCAACTCCATCGAGGAGTGCGCTGAAGTCTGTAAGTCGAAGGGTCTGGATATCTACAAGCTCGTTGAGAGCATCCAGCCCATCTGCTTTGAGAACGCTAAGTGGGCTTACACTGTAGGCTGCGCTATCGCAATAAAGAAGGGCTGCACCAGAGCAGCCGACGCTGCTGCCGCTATCGGCGAGGGTCTGCAGGCATTCTGCATTCCCGGCTCCGTTGCAGACCAGCGTAAGGTCGGCCTCGGCCACGGCAACCTCGGCAAGATGCTCCTCGAAGAGGACACCGAGTGCTTCGCATTCCTCGCAGGTCACGAGTCCTTCGCTGCTGCTGAGGGCGCTATCGGTATCGCTGAGAAGGCTAACAAGGTTCGTCAGAAGCCCCTCCGCGTTATCCTCAATGGTCTCGGCAAGGATGCCGCTCAGATCATCGCTCGTATCAACGGCTTCACATATGTTGAGACCGAG
>JAFPPJ010000075.1 GCA_017410745.1 Oscillospiraceae bacterium | reverse complement strand
TATAAACTGGGCGGGCTTCTATCTTATTGAGGACGGCAGACTTGTCTTGGGGCCGTTCCAGGGGAATACCGCCTGTGTGGAGATACCCCTCGGAAAAGGAGTATGCGGCACGGCTGCCGCAGAGGACAGGACGGTGCTCGTTCCGGACGTACATCTCTTTGCGGGGCATATCGCCTGTGACAGTGCATCCCGCTCCGAGATAGTCATACCCGTATATATAAACGGCAGACTTATAGGCGTGCTCGATATAGACAGCCCCATACTCTCACGATTTGACGATAACGACCGCATCGGCCTTGAACGGACAGTAAGAGCCGCCGAAGCAGAGCTGGCTTTGATGCAGCTGTAGCAGGCTGAGCCTGCACCCACCTCTGGATTTGACGAATTTGCATGGTAAATAGAATGTCGTCATATCTCTTGTATTTGTCTTGTTGTATGATATAATCAGGCAGTGCCCGCAGCCACCTTTGGATTTGACGAATTTGCATGGTACATAGAATATCGTCATATCTCTTGTATTTATTCTTGTTATATGATATAATATGAACAACGGATCATTACAGGAGAGGAGAGATGGATATGTTTGAAGAAGAAAGGAAACAGGCATATGAAGCCGCCGTCGAACTTTGCGATAAGGCGGGGCTTAAAAAGGGACAGATCATGGTGATAGGCTGCTCCACTTCCGAGGTGTGCGGCGACCGTATCGGCAGCAACTCCAACCTTGCCATGGCGGAGGCTGTATTTGACGGGATATACGCCGCTCTGAACGAGCGGGGGATATACCTTGCAGCGCAGTGCTGCGAGCATCTCAACCGTGCGATAGTTGTCGAGCGTGAGGCAGTGCCTTTTGCGGATACGGTCAATGCCGTGCCTCAGCCCAAGGCAGGCGGCTCCTTTGCCACCACTGCCTACCGCAGATATGCCGATCCCGTCGTGCTTGAGGAGATACGCGCGGATGCGGGCATAGACATAGGCGACACGCTGATCGGCATGCACCTGAAAAGGGTGGCAGTACCCGTGCGCCTTGAACACAGCGCCATAGGCAAGGCGCATATCACCGCCGCAAGGACACGCCCGAAGTTCATAGGCGGCGAGCGCGCCGTATACAACGAAGAGCTGAAGTAAGACATCCCCCTCTGTACCGCACAGAGGGGGATGTGGTCTTTAGCACAGATCAAGAAATTTTAGCCGGAGAAAACTGCACAGATCAGGTCTTTTGTCCTGTTATTCATCATTCCTTTTCGCAGAGTGCCTTGATGCAGCAGTTGTTCGGCTCGTAGTCGATGCCGAGGGTGCTCTTGATATCGCTGTCATGCATATCCTTCCATTCGCCGTCGATGTATACGAAGGACTCGCCGCTTTCGGAGAAGGTGGTGTAGTCCACCATATCGTAGTCGATGGTCTCACCCTCCACGGGAGCGCCCTTTGAATAGGTGACGGCTATGGCATAGTCGGTCACGTCCACGGGCGTATCAAGGTCTATGGTATGATACCCGTGATATCCGAGCGTGTTCTCCTGCGAATACAGCAGCTCGGAGAAGGTGCTGTCGTATATCTCGATGGTTATGTCCTGAGTGTCAAAGTCGTTGTATGTGCCGACGGCGGTGAGCCTGCCCTCCTTGTGGAACACATTGGTAGTCTTTGTGCCGCCCTGTGCAGTGATGTATCTGTCCTGCTCATTGCCCGCATCATAGCTCAGCACCTCGCCGTATCTGTCTGTGACGCTGTGGCTTATGGCGTATTCGAGCGGTGTGGAGTATGAGATATAATAGAACTTGGTCGCGCTGAAATTGCTGTTGTAGGTGATCCATGCGCCGTCCTCATCGGCGGGAGTATTGAAATACTCCTTCGGGAAATGGTCGTCCCAGCCGATGATAGTCACATCATGGTCGAAGAAATCCGCATCGGGATGGTTCCATGTGGTATAGGGGCCGAATACGCCGAGCCTCTTTATCTCGCTGTCGGGGATGCCCACAGCAACTGCGCCGCGGCTGCGGATATTCTCCTGGATGGCTTTGCAGTCGGTGGAGTCAAGTATTACGGAGCTGTCTATGACAAGGTCGCCGAAGCCCCTTGTGAGCGTTTCGGTCACCATCCACTGCCAGCCGCCGTACTCCTTGGCGATGGTCGTTTTTATGGGTATGAAGCCATCCTGCTTTTCATTGATATATATGATATCGAGCAGTTCGAGCGGGTCTAATGACATATATCTGCCGTTCTGCTTATAATAGGCTGTTTCCATGCTTGCACAGGCAGCATAGAGCCAGCAGGTGCCGCCGTCCTGCATACGCATCTGAAATTCGGGTATCTCATCCGCAAGGTTGAAGTATCCGTCTTCGCCGTGTACATAGTCGCCCGAAGGACGTTCGGTACTTGTGGTCTCTGCAGCAGTTTCGGATGTGGTCTCTGCGGCAGTCTCGGATGCGGTTTCCGATGAGGTCTCGGAGGTGGTCTCCTGCTGTGCGGCAGTAGCCGCGGCGGTAT
>JAFPPJ010000074.1 GCA_017410745.1 Oscillospiraceae bacterium | reverse complement strand
CTCGGTGATCCTGCACATATCCACATTGTCCACCATGTTCGAGTTGGTGTAATCGGGATGGGTATGCCATACGGAGGAATAGAGCTTAGCCTTGATATATGCGGTGTCCTCATTGCATCCGCAGCTGCCGCCGATACGCAGGCCGTTGGTCTTGGAATGCTGAGGCTGTGCGATGGATGCGCCCGGCTCTATTCTGCTGCGCAGAGAGTTTATAGCCTTATGCACGGTGACCTGTATATCGGGGATATAGGATGTGACGGTGGGGTCTGCGGCAACAGCCTCGGTGGTGCCGTCATAGCCCGTGACAGCGATCTCACCGGGCTTGAAGCCGTACTTCGCAAGCTGTGTGGAGAGTCCCAGTGCAAGGTAGTCCGAGGCGCATATGACAGCATCGGGGCGGGCTATCTCGCCTGATACTATCTTGTCTGCAAGTGCCTTGCCGCCGGAATACCAGAAGTCGCCCTCTATGACATTCTTAGGGTCAAAGCGCAGTCCGCGCAGAGAATACTCATTGCGTATGCCCTGCAGTCTCCTTTCGGATACGGGATGACCGGCGGGGCCGCTGAGATAGTACACGGTCTGAGCCTTGTGTATATCGAGCACATGAGCGGTTATACGCTCGAATGCGGTGGTATCATCGGGTGAGAATACGGGATAGTCTCCGATCCTGTAGTCGAGCACTGCCACAGGCTTGCTGCACTGCTCGTCGAGCTTGCGGTGGATCATGTCTACGAGGTAATGGGTATTGCCCTCGATAAGAGAGAGAGAGTCCACGAGTACCGCATCTATGGTGTCAAAATTTATCAGGTCGTATATATTCAGTTCGCCCTCAAGGTAGTCCTTGTAGAAGTGGCAGGACTCTACGAGCATGGTATAGACGATAAGGTCATAGCCGTACTTGTCGCACACAGCGCAGGCAGCATCAAGGACGTTCTGCTGATACATAGATTCGGGGAATGCCGTTATCAGTCCGATCCTCTTTGGTACCATATCATCACCGCCTTTTTGTCAGATACTTATACAGAATAAGTATACCATAAATTGCAATTGCATATGTGTATTATGTGTGTATAAAATAAAAATTTTAATAATTCGGATATTTTTTGATGCAGTTATGCATAAGACCCGCCATGCGGGTACATGACGGGTCATAGCGCTTTTTGGGGAAGGGTATCAGAAATTCTCTTCTATCTGGGTGTTGAGCTCGCCGAGGAGAAGATCAACGGTGTCGCTTATCTCTTCTCTGGTGGTCATCCAGTCCTTGCCGCTGTAGGAAGCGTCCTTGATGGGATTGTGCACGATGTCGTATATATCGGCGGAGCAGCCTGCATAGAAGTCTATTACGGGATGTGCGTTGGTCATATCCTTGGTCTTGTGCCACATATCCATCATATCGTCATCCCAGCCGTAGTCCTCGCGGTACTGCTTCTCTGCGATCTCCTGAGCGGCTTCATCCTTGACGGCAAGGAGCTTGCACTTCATGAATGCTGCTGCGCCCTCGGGATTGGGAGCGGCCTTGCACAGTGCGTATGCGTCCACGCCTGCGGGGAGATAGTACTCATCTGCCTCGGGATCCTTGGGCATGGGCACGAACATGATCTCACCGGGCTGGCCGAACTGTGTGAGGTCTGCCTCATAGAGCGCCCACACGCCGCAGGGATAGAACAGGGTAAGGCCTTCAGCTACGCGCTGGGGCTGTTCCTTCCAGTCATACTCAGCCTTGGGGAGGGGGAGATTGAACTTGTTCATGTCGAGCATGAAGTTCTCTGCGCGCTCCATCTCCACGCTGGGGATGTTGCTGACGATCTTGCCGTTTACATTGTCGATGACGGGCTTGCCTGTGGTGAGCAGGAAGTTTATCTCGAACCACCAGCCGTCAAAGCCGTACTTGCCTTCCTCGGGCTCGGTGAAGTCCATGCACAGCTGCTTGAAAGCGTTCCAGTCCCACTTGCCCTCTTCGAGGAGCTCTGCGGGATCGTCGAGGCCGTTCTCCTCGATGGTCTTCTTGTTGTATATGCATACGCAGCCCGCATCGGTGGATACGACGGAGACATAGTGCTTGCCGCCGAGGGTATGCCTGTCGGAGAGCTGCTTTGCGCCCTCTGTCCAGAGGTCGCTGTCGAAGTCGAGATAATCGTCAAAGGGGTCGAACATTCCTGCAACTGCCTTGCCCGGGAAGGTGTCAAGGTCTGCTGCGGGGAAAAGGTCGGGCGACGTGCCGCCGAGCACCTGTGTGGAAAGGTCGCTGTAGCGAGTCTCGTATGTGGTGGGGATATACTCTATCTTGCCGCCGTACTTGGTCTCGAACAGCTCGAGCTCAACGGACTTGGGCTTGCCGTTGGCGGGGTTGAGATCCCAGAATGACAGCCACTTCACGGTGCCGTTCTCAAGCTTCTCTTCGTCGCCGGTCTCTATCTCCTCTACCTTGGCTGCGTCCTCCTCATCGAGCACCTTGGGCTCGGTGGCAGCGGTAGTGGTGGTGGTCTCCTGCTGTGTGGCGGGAGCTGTCTCGGGAGCGGATGACTGGCATCCGACTGCCGTGAGCATAGAGAGTGCAGCGATACAAGCTGTGATCTTTCTGATATTCTTCATTACATCACCTCAAAAAATCTGATCCTCATCTTATACTGTCCGCCTTGCGACGGTTTCTCCTTGATGGTATAATAGCAGATACAGGTACAGAAAGATATAAAAATATTGCGGTAAATATCAGAAATATGATGCGAAAAAACGACATAAATTAGTACGGATTTTGTAATGATGCGGCCGGGGAAGAGAACGTCTCCCGTCCGTTCGGACGGGAGACGTGAAAGGGGAGGGATGAACTCTCCGATATGTCGTTTGCTTTATACGGCTGTATAGGATATCAGCTCATAGGCTGAAAATATAGCGATTCAATTCTTCTTCATAATCACAGGACGCGACGGCAGGGAGCTGATCATCCCAGAGCAGTTTCAGTATGCGGTCGGTGATCCGTATATGATCATCGTATATCTCAAGCTCTGCTGTAAGTTCATAGTACAGAAATCCGTCCGGATATGTCCGCATTTTGTTGCAGTCGGCTTCATCGTTCATATCAAAGACTATATCAAAATCCCGAAAATAGTACCAGTTGTTCTTTTTGGTGTAATTCCCGAACTGCTTTTCCAAAAGTGCCGTGACAGAGCCGACCGAAGAACAGTGAATATATAATTTGCAATACATTTTCATCACCAACGTTACGTTCACAGGTATACAAATTAACATGACACCGCTGAGATATCAGATAATGCCATAGTATTTCCGACTTTAAGATCAGAAGTACTATGGCAAAACTATACTTTATGTAATCTATATGTACATGTGCTATCCTGTGTTCTCGGGGTACTGCACTAAGCGACCACTGCAAAATAGTCCCGTGTGGACGCGGGTACCGCCCGCTATCTCTTGTACTATCCAGTGTTCTCGGGGTATCATTGAGAGGTTTGCTTCAAAATAGTCCCGGGTAACAGTCGCTTTTAGCGACCGGGTAGCTG
>JAFPPJ010000073.1 GCA_017410745.1 Oscillospiraceae bacterium | reverse complement strand
CTGCTATAGCGCCTCCTACCCTGAAATCATAGGGTACGGGAGGATAGCCGAGTTTTTTGGTAAGTGCCTGAGCGAGCTCCTCTCTCTTGGATAGATCCTTGCCGCCTATCACAAGATAATCTCTGCCGTTCCTGATACGGTCGGCCGCCACTTCTACAAGAGCGGGGATGATATTCTGGTCTCCCCTGACCTTCTTGACGGTTTTGGTGCCCTTGCCGCTGAGAAGTATCACAGGACGGAAGCCGAGCAATTCTCCTGCAAATGCGGTCATTGCACTTATCCTTCCGGATTTCTTGGCAAATCTCAGATTATAGCATGCAAGAAAGACCTGTGCGCAATCAAACCGTGATATGAGCTTTGCCTCTATATCATCTGCAGAAGCACCGTCAAGTGCAGCCTTTGCAGCTTCTATCACAGGGAAGCCGTATGTACCCGAATATGAAAGTGAGTCTACGCATCTGATATTTATCCTCGTGGCAAGGTCGGGATATTCCGATGCGAACATCTCCTTGGCTCTGAGAGAATTGCTGTAAGTAGAAGAACCAAAGGAATTTATCGAAACAAAGATAAGGTCGGTATATCCTTCTTCGGCATATCTGCGGTAGACTTCCTCAAATTCAAATATAGTGATCTGTGAATGTACAGGCAGAGTCTCGCTGTTCTCAAGTATCTCATAGTACTCGTCGTATGATACGTCTCTGTCCTTAAAGCTCCTGTCGCCTACCGTGATAGGAAAGCACATTATGTGTATCCCGTATTTTTCTTCATCCTCACGGCTTATATCCGAAGCAGAATCAGTTACTATCTTTACCTTTGACATAGTTATCGTCCTTTCGTGTTCTATTCCCATTTATATTGTGTCAGCTCTCCCTCCTGCGAAAGTCCGGGATAGCCCCATTGCCTGAGCACTTCATATGCGGCGATCGCAGCAGAATTGGAAAGATTGAGACTTCTGAGAGTATCTCTCATAGGGATGCGTACACATTTATCGGGAGATGCATACAGTATATTTTCGGGAAGCCCCGCATCCTCGCGCCCGAATACAAGGCAGCAGTTGTCGGGATAGGATATATCCGAATGTGCTCTGCGTGCCTTTGTAGTGAAGAAATACATCGGCATCCCCGCCGCAAAAAGCTCTTGTATACTGTCATAATATGTGATGTCGAGCTTATCCCAGTAATCAAGACCTGCGCGTTTGAGCTTCCTGTCATCTATCTCAAATCCCAGCGGCTTCACAAGATGCAGTGCTGCTCCCGTAACAGCGCAGGTTCGGGCGATATTTCCGGTGTTCTGCGGTATCTGGGGCTCAACAAGTGCGATATTCAGTCTCATAGCAGTTCATACCCCGACATTATGCCGTGCTCGGAGAGCCTGCCAAGGCAGCTTTCAAGCATGATGCCCTCACGCACATCCGTATTATAGCTGAATGTGGTCATGATCGCAAGCTCAAGGAAATCTGCTGCCCTGCTCATTGCGATAGGCAGGCTGTCACCCGAAAGAAGTGCGCCTGTCAGTACAGATGCGAATACGTCTCCTGTGCCCGGATAAGCTGCACTTATCGGCTTGAACGGCACCTTCCAGTATTTGTTAGCCTTGGAATCATAGCCCGCGTTATAGGCTTCATCGCCTGTGTATACGCTCGTGATAACTACTGTCTCAGGCCCCATATGAGAGAGCCTTGCGAGCATGCTCTTAACATCGGAATGAGACCTCGGCAGATATGACGGGTCTTCACCGAGAAGTATAGCTGCTTCCGTGAGATTAGGCGTGATCACATCCGCAGCAGCTGCGAGCTCCTTCATCCTTGTGCGCAGTTCCGGCGTACAAGTCTTGTACGGCTTGCCGTGATCTGCCATAACAGGGTCTACTACTTTGAGTGCATCGGGATATGTCGAGAAGAAGTCCAGACAGTGCGATACCTGTTCGGTCGAAGCGAGAAATCCGCTGTATATACAGTCAAAATTCAGGCCGAGCCTTTTGTAATGCGCAAGCGCCGGCATGATATAATCGGTAAGGTCTCTCATCTCTACCTCACCGAAGCCGCCTGTATGTGTTGACAGTATCGCTGTCGGGACGGGACATACCTCTATGCCCATCACAGACAATGTTGGCAAAATAACAGTCAGCGAACATCTGCCTACTCCGGACAGATCATGTATCGCCGCTACTTTCTTTATCATATCCTCACCTTATTCTCCTGCGGTGACAGCCGCTGCGCATATAACCTTTCCTGCTCCTATGCGTCTGAGTTCGTCTGTACAGGCACTGAATGTAGAACCAGTGGTAAGTACGTCATCTATGAGAAGTATAGTTTCTCCGTCAAGCTCTGCCTTTGCTGCATGGTACTGTGAGAAAGCGGCTTTGCGCCTTTCCTCTGCACCGAGCAGATGCTGTTCTGTCTCGGGATCATCCCTGTATATAAGATCATTCCTGATGGATATATCGGTGTTTCTGACTATCTCACGAGCGATAAGCTCTGCCTGGTTATAGCCTCTTTCACGCAGTTTCCCCTTGTACATGGGTACAGGTACGGCTATATCTATACTTTTCAGGAGATCCCGCTCTATAAGCATATCGTGCAGTACCCTGCCGAAAACAACAGCGCCTGCGCCCTCATGCCTGTATTTGAGATTGCGTATGGCCTTGCGGGCATTCCCGCTGTAATACGCTGCACATACGCATTCATCATATGTGACCTCGTCGCACAGGCATCCGCGGAGCACTGATTTGCCGCAGTAACGGCAGATATTCTCGTCGCTCCATTTGCATTCATCGAAGCATCTCTCACAGCAAAGTCTGTCATAGGGTATCACCTTGTCACAGAAAGGGCATCTGCTTGGAAAGATCAGATCGACGAGGAACATTTTTATCCCGCCCCCGTTAGACAGGTCGGGCTTCATCGTATGTATTCCCGCAGGCTGTTTATCAGCATATCCGTCTGTTCATCAGTGCCCACAGTGATCCTGAGATGATCGTTTATCCTTTCGGGTTTTCTGAAATAGCGGACATATATATCCTTAGTAACAAGATATTTGTAGATATCCTCCGCGCGGAATCTGTCATGATGAGCAAACACGAAATTTGTGCTGCTGTCGGGCACGACAAACCCCATATCCCTGAGTGCGGCTGTAAGTCTGTCTCTTGTAGCCATTACTTTTGAAAGCGTCCGGGTGAAATATTCCCTGTCTGCGATGCTTGCGCAGCCTGCAGCGATCGCTACGCTGTCGAGAGGATACGAATTATAGGAATCCTTTGCTGCACGGAGTGCTGATATGAGAGTTTCTCCGCCTACCGCAAATCCTATCCTGCTTCCTGCCATAGAACGGGATTTCGAGAAAGTGCGTACTACGAGGAGATTTTCATACTCTTTGAGCAGAGGGAGAGCTGTGCATCCGCCAAAATCAACATATGCCTCATCGGAAATGACTACACTGCCCTGATTTCTGTCAAGTATCTCACGCATGAAATCGAGGCCTCTGCCGATGCTTGTAGGTGCATTGGGATTGGCTATGACCACACCGCCGTTTTTTATGCCGTAGTCAGCCGCATTTATATTAAAGCTCTCATCTACGGGTATGGTCTTGTAGGGTATCCTGTACATCTCACACCATACAGGATAGAATGAATATGTGATATCCGGGAATATCACAGGCTTGTCGGAATTGAAGAAGGCGCGGAAGGACTGTGCCAGCACATCATCCGACCCGTTTCCGACGAATACATTTTTGTGATCCACACCGAGATCCTCCGCGATGGCCTTCATGAGAGGAAGAGCATCTGCGTTGGGATATCTTTTCAGGCTCTCGCCGTCAAAGCTCTTTATAGCCTCAGTTACCATAGGAGATGGCGGATAAGGATTCTCATTCGCATTGAGCTTGATAAAATCGGACTTATCGGGCTGCTCTCCTGCAACATACGGAGCAATTTTTATAAGATTATCTTTCCAGTCAGTCATTGCGCACCTCTTCATCGGTCTTTTCTGATATTATATATCTCGGTCTGCCCTTGATCTCGTCATATATCCTTGCCACATAGTACCCTATTATTCCAAGGCTTATCATAATTATGCTCGATGAGAACAGAAGCAGCAGATTTACGGTGGTAAAGCCGTCGGCAGCCTGTCCCATGAATTTCTGCACTATGGATATCACGCCGAAAATCACGCTCACTGCGAGCATGATAACCCCGAACACCGTGATTATCTTTATGGGGGCGGATGAGAACGAGCCGATATTGTTCACGGCATATCGTATAAGGGATCGTGTAGACCATTTGCTCACGCCAGCTTTTCTCTCCTGTACCTTATATCTTACCTCGGCGCGTTTGAATCCCACCCAGAATGACAGCGCACGGAAGAAGGTGTTTCTTTCGGGCATCTGATTGAGTGTATCCACCACCTTGCGGTCAAGCAGCTTGAAGTCGGATGATGCGGACATATCAAGACCGGTAGCACCGCTTATGATCTTATAGAAGCTGTCTGCCGCAAAACGATGGAATGCGGTTTCCGTGCCCCTGTCTTCCTTGATGCCCTCTACGACCTCATATCCCTGTTCCCATAGCCTGTACATCTCGACTATTTTCTCGGGCGGATGCTGCAGATCACAGTCTATCACAACAGCACAGTCGCCGGATACATTTTCGAGACCCGCGAACATAGCGGCTTCCTTGCCGAAATTACGGGAGAAATGAAGCCCTCTTACGCCATCGTGCCTTTCTGAGGCTTGCTTTATCATATCCCATGTATTGTCCGAGGAGCCGTCATCCACAAATATTATCTCATAGGGGATGTTTTCTGCTTCAAGCACCGAAGTGATGGTATCCGCTGCTTCTCCTGCGGTCTTCTCCTCATTGAAAGCAGGTATTATTACAGATAACATGATAGCCTTTCATATCAGTTGATAGTTTCGTGCGATGGCATAACCCATATATATAACATAGGCACAGGTCATGATCGCACCCTGTATCTTGGATATCTTCCTGCCTGTAACACAGCATACG
Organism: Oscillospiraceae bacterium; assembly: GCA_017410745.1. Lineage (GTDB taxonomy): Bacteria > Bacillota > Clostridia > Oscillospirales > Ruminococcaceae > Huintestinicola. The sequence goes on along the minus strand of JAFPPJ010000073.1, from coordinate 2,719 downwards.
AATGCAAGTATTGCGGCAATAAGAAGAATAATGCTGTCTACTACGGAATCTCCTGCGGTAGCGCCGAGATCTATCGGAGAGATAAGACCCGATACGCCGAGGATACCGAGGATATTGAACAGGTTGGAACCTACTACATTTCCTACAGCCATGTCATTCTCGCCCTTCTTGGCAGCTGTAAGTGATGTAACGAGCTCGGGCAGCGATGTGCCCACCGCACATATGGTCAGACCTACGAGAGTATCGCTCATGCCTGCTGCGAGTGCGATATTCTTTGCATGATCGACTACAAGATTGCCGCCGAATACTATGCCGGCAGCGCCGCCGAATATGCACAGAGCGCATATGATAGCCTTGAAATCCTTAGGCGGCTCCTCATCGGTGATCTGAGATCTTGCGGATATGATGGAGAATATGATGTAAGCCACAAGGCACGCAAGCAGTATACCGCCCTCTAAACGTCCTACTATCCCGTTTGATACGAATATCACAAAGAGCAGTGCGGCACCCAGCGAGATGGGATAGTCTCTCTTTATCACGTCCTCGGCGACATTCGTCGGCTTTATTATGGAGCATACACCGAGCACTATCAGGAGATTGAACATATTAGATCCTATAACATTGCTCACTGCAAGAGCATTGCTGCCCTTGAGCGCAGATGATACGGATACCGCAAGCTCCGGTGCGCTCGTACCCATCGCAACGATGGTAAGTCCGACTATAAGCGAAGGCACGCGCAGCTTCTTTGCAAGAGATGATGCGCCGTCAACGAAGAAATCAGCGCCCTTTATAAGAAGCACGAAGCCTACAAGCAATAATATGATATCAATAATAATTTTCATAATACACTGCCCTTTCCGTGTAAACACATTCGTGTATAATTTTATCACGTTACAGAGGCAAAATCAAGTCATATTTATTATTTTTTTCGTATATCACACAATTTTCATAAAACTAACTTATGTTATGAGAATCGTTATAAGCTATAACCGCATAAAGCCTGTGCGGACAGTATGACCATCCACACAGGCTTTGATCAGAACAGTATGCCTTCAAAGCATATCTGCGGTTCATTCTTGTCATAATCCCAGCAATGACGAGCACCGCCCTCACAGTATCTTACGCTGCTGCAGTCGCGGCACTTGGCACAACTGTCGGAAAGAGGTCTGCGGAATATATCGAAACGGTTGTTCCACACATCTGTCAGATCATCACGCAGAACATTTCCCATGATCGTCTCCGGTCTGCGCTCTATATCAAGACAGCCGCCGATATCACCGTTGGCCATTATGCTCATTGTGTATACTCCGGCGCTGCACAGGAAATACCAGTTGCGCACCTCACGCTCATAATCGAGCCCAAGATAATGAGAACAGCCGTATTCAACGGGATAGCCCTCATTTCTCTTGCTGCGTATAAAGGAAAATAACTTTACATAATCCTCATTGGTGAGCATATACCCGTTTAGCTTCTTTGCCCTTCCGATTGGCTCAAGATTTATCACGCGCCACGAATCTATAGGAAGTTCCAGCATTATCTCAAAAAGCGCGTCAAGCTCGCCGATGCTCTTATGTGTGACAACGGTCGTGACCTGTATATGCTGAAAACCGCCATGTGAAGTCAAAGCCTTCACGCCGTTTATCGCTGCTTTATATCCGCCCGGTGTGAACCTGAAATTGTCGTGAGTGGCTTCAAGTCCGTCTATACTGATGGATATAGTCTTCATCCCTGCAAGATAAAGCTTATGAGCAACATCATCATCTATCAGTGTACCGTTTGAGGTCATGCCCCAGTCAAAGCCCTGAGATGAAGCGTATCCCATAATATCATATATCTCTTTGCGCAGAAGCGGCTCTCCGCCGGTGATGCAAAGCATAGGGAGCTTTTTGAAATCCCTCTTTACCTTGTCGATGATACCAATAAACACGTCCGCAGGAAGTTCCTCGGACACCACATCACCACAGCGGCTGCCGCAGTGCAGACAGCGCTCGTTGCAGCGCATGGTCAGCTCAAAGAAAAGATGCCGCAGCTGCGGCTCTTTTCTCAGTTTATCACGATAATCGGCAAGTGTATCAAGATGTGAACGTTTAATATCTGCGAGTGTCCTCATCATTCATCACCATCGTCGATAAGCTCTTCGTCGTCAGCAGCTCCCTCCGCAGCTACTTCCTCTTCTATCTCCTCAGGATCTTCTGCGATAAGAGCCATATCTTCATCCTCAGCTAAAGTGATATCGGTAGGAGGAGGACCATACAACGCGGCAGCGGTGTTATCAGCCGGATCGAATTCTTCCTCGGCAAGCGGAGCACCGTATTCTGTCTGATTATCATTCTTTGCCGGATCAAATGAAGTAGTTTCGGCTATGGATGTTTCTGACATCTCTGTCTCGGATGCCGGCTGTGTAACGGACTCTTCCGTCGGAGGAGGGCCGTATACCGCCTGCGTATCATTCCGTAAAGGATCAAATTTGCATCCGGACAACATCAAAGCTGCCGCCCCTATAATAAGTGCCTTTTTCATATTTTCACCTTTTGAAGCAGTATCAGGTGTTGTCGGGCTTGTCATCGCTTTCGGACGAACCCTTCTTTTTTCTGCAGGTGTGCCGCGGGTTTTTCGAAAAGCACGGCGAGCGCCGCCGCCGATTCGTACCCCTGCCGCTCGTAGTCGAACGGTATGCTCGAAAGTGGCGGAACCGTCGCGTCGCAGACGAGGCTGTCGT
>JAFPPJ010000072.1 GCA_017410745.1 Oscillospiraceae bacterium | reverse complement strand
CAGAGAATACCCTGTGCCCCTTGAATAGATATACGAGAAATACCGTATGTATGTGTCATAGCTTATCTGTCCTGCGGGCGCTCCATTCCTGCTGTCTCTGACGAATCTCCATAGCCCGAAATACTGCGTGGCGTAATCCCGCGGCGGGATATTTATCTCCTCACCGTTTTTTCTGACAGTGATCCCATAGGCAAAGCTGTCGCTCGACATTGACCGCGGTGCATCTCTCAGATAGTCTGTATCAATGTCCGTGCAGAGTATATACTCTTCCTTTGTGAGTTCATACTTTTCGTCCCGACCGTGTTTTTCTTTCAGTTCGAGATAGTATCTGCCGTCCTGCTTGTATATGTTCCTTTCATTGTGCGCTCCGCCCGAAAGTCCGCCTGTTTCGAGAATACTCAGGTATTCTGTATCGGCATCTCTTTTACTAAGGTCAAAGCTCATCTCACTGTATGAGATATACAGTGCCACGGCAAATACCGCATACATGGCAAGGATGACTGCAGACAGTTTTATTATCGTTCTTGCCGCTGATCGTTCTGACATCTTATCCCCTCATCATCCTCCGTCAAGCCGTGCTTAATAGGGCGGCAGGGGCTTGGGGGCGTAGTATCTTCCGACCGAAGCATAGACAAGAAACGCCCGTAAAAGCTTGAATTTATGCGGTTTTACGGGCGGAGATTGCTTATGCTTCGAAGAGGAAGATAGTATTGTCCCCCATTAAGGATGTGAAGCTTTGCTTCACTCCTTCCCTAAACCCTAGACCCTATACCCTAGACCCTAAACCGTGATATATACGATATTTGCCTGATCCTCGGCGTATGACAGACCAAAGGGGATGTACTCATCACCCACATAGGGCTGTATGTAGAAGCCGTACTTCTTGCCCTTGGCAAGACCCTTCCAGTCAAATGCCGTGCCTGCGGTAGTGCGTTCCGCGATCTTTTTGCGGTTGGCATCCACCTGTACCACCTTGTACTTGGTCGCACCGCTGTACTTCGCCCACTTGATAGAAGCAGTGCCGGAGGACTTTGTAACCGTGGGCTTCACGCCGTTTCTCGGGGTGGAGTACGCCTTGTTCTTCTGTGTGGTCAGCTTGCCGCCAACTACCGCCTTGACGTAATAATACGCTCTCACGCCGTTTTTCATGCCCGTAACGAGCATCTTTGTAGACGTGGTAGTGCCCGCACAGCGCTCCACGCCGTCCTGTATGACGTATACGCGGTAGCTTGTGGCATTGGCCGTCTTGTCCCAGTATACCCACGCCTTTTTGTTGCCGGTGGATATCTTGTTTATCTTAGGGGATGCAGTCTCGGGGGTGTAGTATTTGATATACGCCTTGTCCTTTGCGTTGGCTGCGTCAAACAGCGGATATGTTCCGAGACAGGGCTGTACATAGAAGCCGTACTTTACGCCTGCTGCAAGGCCGTTCCAGCTGAAGGAGGTATTGGCGGTCTCACGGGTGGTCTTGATATTGCCGTTCGCATCGAGGCATATTATCTTGTACTTTGATGCACCGTCATAGGCAGCCCATGAGAGGGTCACATTGCCTGCGGCGGTTGCCCTGACATTGACGGTGATGCCGTAATTCCTGATATCCACGCTCTTGACGTACTTCTGGGATGTCTCCTGACCGTTTATCACGGCGATCACCCATATATCGCATCTGCCCTCTGGCAGGGATATGGTCTTGCTCGTGCCCGTGCATGAAACGGTACGCGTTACGCCGTCTGATGCGGTGTACTTCAGCTTGTACTCCGTTGCGCCGTCTGCGGCATTCCACTTGACAGCGGCTCTGCCGTTGCCGGGGGTGACAGTGGTTATCTTCGGGGAAGGCGGCGTTTCGAGCGCCCTTATCCTTCTGTACTCCCCTGCGGTATCGGCGGTGAATACCGCATCGCCGCTCCGTCCGCTGATTATGCTGTAGCCTGTCTTTGTCCATCCGAGATGTCCTGTGGTATTATTGGGGAGCCTCATATCGGCTATGACAGTAAAGCCCTTGGGGAGCTTGAGACGTGTGAGAGCCTCGTCCCCGCTGAACATGCTTGTGGCAAACTGCACCTTGCTCATGTTGAAATTCGTCATATCCAGATAGGGAAGAGCCGAGCATGCCCAGAACATATTTCCCATATCAAACACGTTCTTTGTGGTGAACCCGCCCGTCATATCCACAGAGTACAGCGACTCGCACATCCTGAACATACAGCTGGTCTTCTGCAGGTTCGGCGTGGAGCATCCGGATATATCGAACGACTCAAGAGCCCTGCAGTCATTGCACATATACGACATATCCGTGACCTTTCTGAGATCCATGCCCGAAAGATCCACAGACTTGAGCTTCATGCAGCCGCCGAACATAGCGAACATACTTGTCACATTGCTCGTATCAAGATTGCCAAGCCCCTCTATCTCCTCGAGCTTCCAGAAGTTCGCAAACATATACTCTGCGCTTGTACCTGCCTTTGTCCCCGGGGTTATGATGATCTTTTCCGCATTGAAGTTTTCCGCAAAGTATCCCAGTCCGTGATCCTTGTTTTCTTCCTCATCAAAGAAGGTATCGGGCAGCTGACCTCTCAGCGTGAGCACCGTCTTTGACGAGTCCCACTGCCACCAGTCGCCCTCCGCCTTGAAAAATTCATCCTCGAGAAGCTCGTCCTCATCCGCGGAGAAGCCGAGGGTCACCGTGTCGCTCATTATGTCCGATATGCCGATATTGTCGGCGTATACCGGTGTGAGCGTACTTGTCAGCATGGCAGCCGCCGCCGCGATGCCGAGCAGTCTTTTCTTCATATATATTCCTCCCATCATATCGGATATACATCCTAATAAATATCATATCATATCATGTGCGCTCTTGTCACCCCTTTTCCGCCGCATTACAGCCAAAATTTTATATTTGTATTTGTGTATATCGTACAAACCGGCACTTTCGGCACGGCGTGCAGCTGTGCGTGATACCGCCGTTTGTCACATTGTTCACATTGGCGGGCCTGACGATGCAAACTTTATATATATATGACAATTGACAAACGGGAGCATATACTGTATAATTGTATACAATCATACAGATACACCATAATACAAGTTTGAGGGGGATCAGCAATGGAACATTCTATGCAAAACATCAGTCTCAGTCCGCGCACCAATCTGCTCGATTTCGACACATATGAGTACGAGCTGCAGAATGTATCGGAGCCGGAGCTTTTCCGTGAGATGTTCCCGTATTCGGAAGTGCCCAAGGTGGCTTACAACTACCGCCATGTGCCCATGAATATGCCCGAGAACATCTATATCACCGACACCACATTCCGCGACGGTCAGCAGTCGCGCGCACCATACACCACCGCACAGATGGTGGATATATACAAGATGCTCCACCGTCTCGGCGGCGAGAAGGGCATCATCCGCCAGACCGAATTCTTCGTATACTCCAAGAGCGACCGCGATGCACTTGAACAGTGCATGGAGCTCGGATACGACTTCCCCGAATGCACCACATGGATACGCGCCAACAAGAAGGACTTTGAGCTTGTGCGCGACATCGGCGTAAAGGAGACGGGCATACTCGTTTCCTGCTCCGACCACCATATATTCAACAAGATGGGTCTTGACAGGCGGCAGGCACTCGACAAATACCTGGGCATCGTCAAGGAATGCATCGCCGCAGGCCTGCGCCCCCGCTGCCATTTCGAGGACATCACCCGTGCGGACTTCTACGGCTTCGTAGTGCCCTTTGCAGAGGCGCTCAAGGCTCTGTCCGACGAGAGCGGCGTTCCCATAAAGATACGCGCCTGCGACACTATGGGCTACGGCATCCCCTACCCCGGCGTCGCACTTCCCCGCAGCGTATCAGGCATAATCTACGGCCTGCAGCACTATGCGGGCTTTGAGAGCGATATGCTCGAATGGCACGGACACAACGATTTCTACAAGGCTGTGACCAATGCTGCCACCGCATGGCTCTACGGTGCGGCTGCCGTCAACTGCTCACTGCTCGGCATAGGCGAGCGCACGGGCAATGTTCCTCTTGAAGCGATGGTATTCGAGTACGCATCGCTCAAGGGCACCCTCGACGGCATGGACACAAGGGTCATCACCGAGATAGCCGACTACATCGTCAACGAGACACACTACGACCTGCCTCCCATGACACCCTTTGTGGGCAGCAGCTTCAACGTGACCCGTGCGGGCATCCATGCGGACGGCCTGATGAAGGACGAGGAGATATACAATATCTTCGATACCGCCGCACTGCTCGACAGGCCTCCCTGCGTATCCGTGAGCCAGTCCTCCGGTCTTGCTGGCATCGCCTGCTGGATAAACAGCCATTACAGGCTCAAGGGCGACAAATGCATAGATAAAAAGGATCCCCGCATCGTACAGATAAAGGGACGCATTGATGCGGAGTACGAGGGCGGCAGAGTGACCGTCATGAGCGACGGCGAGCTCGAAGCCTTTGTCTCCGAGTATTTTCCCGAAATTGCCGGGAGGAAAGCATGATACTTGAAACGGATGACCGCTCACTGCGGATAAGGGTATTCAATGCGATAGAGAACGCGATACTTGACGGTGAATACAAGGACGGCGACAGTCTCAATGAGCTTCGCCTGTCTAAGGAGCTCGGCGTGAGCCGCACCCCCGTCAGGGAGGCGCTGATGCAGCTTGAGCTCGAAGGGCTCGTGCGCAACATCCCCAACAAGGGCGCTGTGGTGGTGGGCGTGACCGAACAGGACACCCACGACATATACGAGATACGCATACGCATAGAGGGGCTCGCATCCAGACTTTGCGCCGAAAAGATCACCGAGGAGGAGCTCCACGCCCTTGAACAGATAGTAGAGCTGCAGGAGTTCTATCTGATGAAGAACGACACCGAACAGATATGGAAGCTCGACAGCGACTTCCACAAGATCATATACGACGCATCCCGCAGCCGTCCCCTGCGCTCCACTCTCTCCAACTTCCACAACTACATCAAGAAGGCAAGGGATATGTCCATGCATACCGAGGGACGCGCCGAGAAGACAGTGGCGGAACACCGTGCCATACTCGATGCCATAAAGTCCCGTGACGGTGCCCTCGCCGAACAGCTCACCGCCGAGCACATCACCAACGCCGAGGACAACATATTCAATAAATAGCTTTTCTCCGTCTGTTTAAGAGCATAAACAGCCCCGGGTCGGTAAAACCGACTGTTATTTCGTTGATGCGTGCCTGCAAACTGGATTTACTTGCGACCCGGTAACTCTTATCGGTACAATTGTGCAGACGGCCCTGCATAAGTACAGCCCCGGACATTCACATCCGTGATATGCCCGGGGCTTATGTATTATTCTTCTGTTTCGCCGGATGCTTCCTCGGTCGTTTCCTCGGGCGTTTCCTCGGCGGAATCCTCGGATGTTTCGGCGGTGTCCGCTTCTGTCTCCGATGTGTCGGATGCCTCATCCTTTATCTCAAGGATGGAGTAGAATGCGGGCTTAGCCGTGAAGTCCTTCTTGAAGAGCAGGGGCTGCTGATCCCTTCTCCAGCTCCTGTCGTCGGTAACGCCCCAGAATATGAGGGCGGATACATTCTCCCTGTGCTCGTATATCGCACTGATGATGCCCTTGAAATACTCTGCCTGCGCATCGAAGAACTTTTCCTCGCTGCCTGCGGGTATCGTGGCATCAAGCTCTGTCACCTGTATATCCAGTCCAAGCTCGGAATAGGTGTCAAGCGCCCTGTTGAACATCATGACAGAGGGGAATGAGTCGGTGCCGGAGCGCACATCAAGATGCGCCTGCATGCCTATGCCGTCTATAACGCCCTTCTCCTTGAGCTCCTCTGCCATAACGTATATAGTGCCCATCTTGACATCCATATACTCGTTGTAGTCGTTATAGTAGAGCTTGCAGCCCTCGGGGGCATACTGTCTTGCAAAGGTGAACGCGTACTCGATAAAGGAGTTGTCGCCGAATACCTGCACCCAGGGCGAAGCCTCGCCGCCGTTCTCCTCACGGCATCCGGGCTTTCTCGGCTGACCGTTCTCCATCCATGCCTCATTGACCACGTCGCAGGCATAGAACTCGATATCGGGATAAAGCTCGGTGAGCGTCGCAAAGTAGTTCTTGATGTAGTTCTCCATGCGCTTTATCATCTTTTCCTTGCTCACCCATTCGCCGTCCATCTCATAGCCTTCCTTGAAGAACCATGTGGGGGTCTGTGAGTGCCATACAAGGGTGTGTATGCGCATGGGCACCTTATGCTCATTGGCATAGTCGAGTATGGGCTTTGCCTGATTGAAGTTGACCTGCGGGTTCTCATCGTCGCCTGTCTCGGCAAAATAGGAGAGAGTGCCTGCACGGTCGAGCACATAGTCGGGCTTCATCTCGTTGCCGCAGGTGAGGCTGTCACCGAAATGCTTCTCGGTAAGCGCCACGACATTGCGGGAGAGCAGATCGTTGGGGGTAAGAGCCGTACCTACCTTGAAATCACCGTCGAAATATTCGGACAATGACTGCAGATCGGTCTCTATCTTGAGCTCATGCTTGTTCTTCTTCTCTTTCTTTTTCTTTGTGGTCTCCTCGGGCTGTTCTGTCTCCTCGGGAGCGGTGGTCTCGGAAGTCTCTTCCGCTGCTGTCACCTCGGCGGTCTCGGAAGTCTCGGCGGCGGCAGTCACAGATGCGGGAGCTGTGGGCTGGGTGTCACCTGCGCAGGATGCAAGGCTGAGCGTACACATCAGCGCAAGCAAAAAGGAAGCTGTTCTCTTTTTTGACATATGATCCCTCTTTTTTAAGTTTTAGGTATATCCCATTGTAGCACAAGCCGCAGGAAATTACAAGAGCAAAACCTGCATATGGCGAAATATGCGCATACATTGGCAAAATTTACTTTACTTTCATGAAGCGCTCTATTATCCGTGCGATCTTTCTGCTGTGCACGATGTATGAGCCGTGATCCTCGCCGCGAAGTATCTTCAGCCTTGCACGGGGTATGGCGGCGGCTATATTTCGTGTGTGCTCCTCGGTGATAAGATCCTTCTCCCCTGCAAGCACGAGCGTCCGTGCCCGTATCCGTGCAAGCTCCTCCCGCGTGATATGCGGCTCATTGCTCATCAGTGCGAGCCTGGGGTCACGGGTGAACATCCATTCCATATCAAAGAGTATGCGGCTGTTGAGCTTTATCCCCTCGGGGTCGGTGTTTGCCCCGCCGACTATCAGCGTGCCTATGCGCTCATCCCTTGCCGCAGCCATGAGTGCGGATATGCCGCCGTCACTGAAGCCGAACAGCACCACATCCTCAAGCCCGAGATGATCTATAAGTGCGGTCACATCCTTTGCCATGTCGGCATAGTGATACTCCTTCACGGGTGCGCTCTTCCCATGACCGCGCGTGTCGGGGCATATGCAGGTGAAGTGCGTCCTGAGCACGCTGACAGCACTGTCGAATATGCTGTGATCCTCACCGTTGCCGTGCAGCATGATAAGCGGCCGCCCCCTGCCGCATACGGTATAGTATATCTCAGTCCCGTTGATATGCGCCGTACCGCCCCGGAAAAGCTCCGCCGGCTCATCAAGCGGCATATTCTTCACATATTTGAGTATATTGTACTTTTGCTTATGCTGCGTGATATCTCCGTACTCTATCGCCTCCCGCGGGCATCCGCATATGCACGCCATGCAGTGGGCACAGGGCGAAGACCATACGGGGCGGCGATCCGTCATGGTGATATTGTTCAGCGGACAGACACGCGCACATTTGCCGCAGCCCGTGCATCTGTCGGTGACATGGAAATCCCTTGACGGCTGGCAGAATCTTGTCCACACAGGATTGAACGGCATTATTATCGCCTTTTCCGCCGCGAATACATGGCGGGCGGTGAGCCTGCCGCCGCATTTTATCACAGCGGCTATCTCCCTGCACTGTCTGCGTGCGGCGAGTATGCGCCGCCTGCATTCATCGTCGGGTGTGGGAGGATAGGCATCGCTCACGATATGATTGGCGGGCATCTTTATCTCGGCATGACCCATATAGTCCATGCCCTTCCTCTGCATCAGAGCCTTTGCCTGTGAGCCCGACATACCCGCATATCCGCCGCTGGTGAATACAAAGTACACCTTACGGCTGCCCTTCATGGCAGTCCTTTCAAGATAGCTGTACACAAATCCGGGCATCATGCACACATACACGGGAGCGCATATCACGAACGGCTCATCCGAGCGTATGTCCGAATAGTCGGCGTTCTTTATCCTGCCGAGAAGATCGGCGCAGCCCGTCCCGAGCTGTCTTGCGATGAGTTCCGCCGCATATCTCGTGTTTCCCGTGGCCGAATAATAATATACCATATGCCCCTCCCTGTACATTTTATCGTGCTTTCAGTATATCACATAACAGTGCGGCAATGGGTAAATAATCTTTAATTTTGTGTTATGACTTTGATAATAGGGGTTAGGTGTCGTGGAGGGTGTAGGTGTTGTGGAGGGTCT
>JAFPPJ010000071.1 GCA_017410745.1 Oscillospiraceae bacterium | reverse complement strand
GTCTTTTTCAACAGAATTAACCTATACCGAGCCATAATGACTAATCACTAATTCCCGATGTGAAATCCATGTGAAATATATGATATTTCAGCGAAAATTAGCACTCTCCCCTTGACACTGCTAAAGTATAGTGGTATACTATAATCAGAACAAAGGACCAGAGAATATGGCGCCATATGAACCCTCCGTCCCGATGTCATAAACATTTATGTTAATGGTATCAAGGAGGAATGACCTATGTTGACACCCGCACTTTTTAACGACACGTTATTTGACGATCTGTTTGATCTCCCCTTTGGGGATATAGACCGCAGGCTCTACGGCAAGAATGCCGCAAGGATCATGAAGACCGATATACGCGAACATGACGACAGCTTCGAGGCTGAGATAGACCTGCCCGGCTTCACCAAGGAGCAGATAGGCCTTGAACTCAAGGACGGCTGTCTGACTGTCACCGCAAGCAAGGGACACGACACCGAGAAAAAGGACAAGGAAGGCCGCATCATCCGTCAGGAGCGCTATTCCGGCGAGATGCAGAGGAGCTTCTATGTAGGTGAGGACATCACCGAAGAGGATATCAAGGCTAAATTCACCGATGGTGTACTCTCCATAACCGTCCCGAAGAAGGAGCCGAAGGCACAGCTTCCCGATAAGAAGCGCATAGCCATCGAGTGATACTTATCAAAGCATACAAACCCCCATATAAACGGCGCACCGCTTTATAAGCGGTGCGCCCTTTTTTATCTTATGCCTTGAGCAGATGGTACATGACTGCCTTCTCTGCGTGACGTCTGTTCTCTGCCTGGTCGAGTATCGTCTCCATGTGCTTGTCGAGCACGCTCTGGGATATCTCGAAGCCTGCGTGGATGGGCATATCGTGGAATACCAGCGCATCCGAGCCCCTGAGCATATCATCGCTCACCTGATAGGGCATCATCCTTGCAAGTGTCTCATCCCTCTGTGCACGGTAGCTCTCATCATTGAAGAACTCCATATCCACCCATGTATCGGTGTATATCACCTGCATCTTCTTTGCGTACTCATTTACTTCCTCAGCCGACATATCGGTGTCGAGCTCCTTATAGAAGCCGGTCTGCTTTGCCGCCTCGTAGAAATCAGCACCGCAGGCGGTGTTGTTGGTGAGGGGCGTGAGGCCGTAGAGCGTGCCCTTCTTCATCTTTGCGAAGAACTCCACAAGAGAGTTGAACACATTGTTCTTAGCGCCGACATACATGAAGTTTATATCAAGAGTGCCGAACTTCTCTATGACCGTGAGCATATCCGCAAGTATCTGACAGGGATGATAGGAGCTGTCGCAGCCATTGATGAAAGGTACGGTAACATTCCTGCCGAAAAGCTCCACTGTCTCATTCTTCACAAGGCGCGCCATAATGAGATCAACATTGCGGCATACATACTTTATCTCGGAAACAGGCTCGCCGAGCACGAAGTTGGAATCCCTCCAGAGCTGGTTGTAGTAGGTGCCGCCGAGCTCCGTGATGCCTGTGGCAAACGAGAGGAATGTTCTCGTAGATGTCTTCTCGAAAAGCATATAGAGCTTTTTGCCTCTGAGAGCGTCCGCATACCTTTCGGGATGCTTCTTCATGTCAAGCGCGGTCGAGAGTATCTGTTCAAGTTCCTCTGCCGAGTGCTCTGCGAAATTGAGCATATTCTTCATATCATCATTCCTTCTCGATTGATTTTCACCTTCATCTTTCCGAAAAGGTGAATATTTATTATAACACATAAATCACGCAAATGCAAGAGTTTTTTGCAAAAATTTTCGTCCTTACCGGACAACGTCCGCCTTTGCCGACCCGACCCTTGACTTTATCGCCATTGCTGTGGTATAATAGACCATACCAAACAGACCAAACGGTCTTGATACCGAAGATTCCGAGGATATAACAGCCCCTCTCCAATGCACATAGGGCAGCTGCGGGTCTTGCCCGCCGGGAAAGGATAAATATTATATGAAGCTTAAAACTATATATGTCTGTACGTCATGCGGCGCAGAATTCTCCAAATGGAACGGCAAATGCCCCTCCTGCGGCGAGTGGAATACGCTTGAGGAAGACGTGCGCGAGGAGAAGAAGCCGGGAAAAAGCACGAGAGCACCCGTGCGCGAGGTGCAGATAAAGAAGCTCGACGAGATAGGCACGGACGACGAGGTGCGCTATCCCACAGGCAGCGGAGAGCTTGACAGAGTGCTTGGGGGCGGCCTTGTGAAGGGCTCGCTGGTGCTGCTCGGCGGTGAGCCCGGCATAGGCAAATCCACGCTGCTGCTGCAGATATGCACCTATTTCGGGAAAGAACATACCATACTGTATGTATCGGGCGAGGAGAGCGCACGCCAGGTGAAGCTGCGCGCAGACAGGCTCGGCGTTGAGGCACAGTCGCTGTATCTTCTCAGCCATACCGATGCAGAGAGCATATGCGATACCGTGAGACGAAACAGCCCCGATATAGTGATAATCGACTCCATACAGACAATGACCATACAGGGCATATCCTCATCGGCGGGCAGCATCACGCAGGTGCGCGAATGCACCAATTTGTTCATGCATCTGGCGAAGGATCTGGAGATTCCCATATTCCTCGTTGGTCATGTGAATAAGGACGGCGCGATAGCAGGGCCTAAGGTGATGGAACATATCGTGGATACCGTCCTGTTCTTTGAGGGCGAGCGCAATCAGTCGTACAGACTGCTGCGTGCGGTGAAGAACCGCTATGGCTCCACAAATGAGATAGGCGTGTTCGATATGAGCGACAAGGGTCTCGTGGAAGTGCCCAATCCGTCGGAGCTGTTCCTGTCGGGCAGGCCTGTGGGAGTATCGGGCTGCTGTATCGGATGCGTCATGGAGGGCAGCCGTCCCATACTTGCGGAGGTGCAGGCGCTTGCCGCAAAGACAGCGTATTCATCGCCTAAAAGGACATCCACGGGCTTCGACTTCTCCCGACTTGCAATAATCATCGCAGTGCTCGAGAAGCGAGCAGGCATATTCTGCGGCGCACTGGATATATTCGTCAATGTGGTGGGCGGCTTCAGGCTCGATGAGCCCGCAGCAGACCTTCCCACGGCACTTGCGCTGTACAGTGCCCTTACGGATGCCCCAATAAGCGAGAAGCTGGCGGCATTCGGAGAGATAGGTCTGGGCGGCGAGGTGCGAAGCATATCACATATATCACAGCGCATAAACGAAGCGGCGCGTCTCGGCTTCACCAAGGTGATAATACCCAAGACATCCATGCGCCAGATAGACCCCCGCTCCTATAATATCGGCATAATCGGCGTATCCAATATACGTCAGGCCTTTGAATACCTGAAAAAGGGATGAGTACATGCGCTACAGATTCAGATACTGGTACGAATGGGGCTGCGGCGATACGTACTGCCCCTGCCTCTGGAGCTGTGATGACTATACGAAAGAGGCTTTCGGCTATGAGGTAGATATCAATGCCCTCCCCATATCCGATAAACTAAAGCATATGATATTCGAACTCGGCAAAAAGCACGATGCCGCCCTCGACTGGGACTATCCCCCCGATCCGCTGCTCTGGACAAAGGAAGAGGAAGATGCGTTCTACAAGGGCGCACATGAAGCATATGACATGCTGATAAAAGAGCTTGGCAGTGAATACGAGATCGAATACTGCGAATGCAGATAAATATCCGAATACAGATAAGTCCTGTGCGGGCAGCATCAGCACATGCCCCGCACAGGACTTGTTTATACCGCCCGATCATCATCTATCATCGAACGCTATCTTGTGTACCACCTTGATCGATGCATCCACTAGCCCCTCGAATACACTGCCGTCCCCGGGCTTGCCCACAACATCGCCGTAATGCGTGGGTATCGCATACTTCGGACGGATGTTGTTCACAAGGGCTGCCGCAGCCTTCGCATCCATAGTGAACTTACCGCCTATGGGCACGAGTGCTATGTCGCATCTGACCGCCTTTGCTTCATCAGTGGCATCCGTGTCTCCTGCTATGTATATACGGCTTCCGCCCACCGTGAGGATATATCCCACCCATCCCGCAGACTTGGGATGGAAGGGCAGCAGCTTGTTGTATGCGCGCACGGCTTCGACCTCGATGCCGCCT
>JAFPPJ010000001.1 GCA_017410745.1 Oscillospiraceae bacterium | reverse complement strand
TTTATTGCAATTTGATAAAAATGAATGAACAAATTTGTCTACATGACACAAAATATACATTATCTGTGCACTTTATGCCGGTGTGCTTTATGATATTATAGTACAAATGCCCCGGCTTTGCAATACAAACGGATTCTGCACTTTGCAGCATTTGCGGAATCCGAATAGGCAAAAAGCAGACGGCAAATTTATTTGCCGTCTGCTATATCCTCATGTGCTGTTTTTCACTGTGGGCAGATGCTCCGGCATAGAGCCTATCACTACTGTCCTGTCCGCATCATCCCAGCAGAAGTATATCCTTATCAGCTCCTCCGAGCGGATGCCCCTCTTGATGTGCTGATCGAGTATGTATGTGTGTCCGTCAACGCTCACCGAATACGCGTCACGATGCAGCTTCAGCGCCTCCTTGCCGCAGCCTGCCGCCTCCCAGTGCCTGCGCTCCGAATACAGTGAGAGCGCCTCCGCCGAAAGCTCGCCTCTGCGGTATCTGACATATGCGTCAAGATACACGATGCCGTTGCACAGGGCGGATATGTCAAGGGCGCGGTTGTACTTCTTCATCTCGTTCCTCGCACGGGAGGTTATGACAAGATGCCCGCCGAAGGTCTTCTCCGCCCAGTCGCACACATCGTTCTTGTCCGTCGGGAAACGCTCCGCAAGGTCGGTGTAGTCCTTGTAGAACTGCATCAGCTCCGCACTCCTGCGGTACGCATCCGCCTTCTCCGCCGCATCACGCTCGAGTGCGTCGGCTTCTGCCGTCTTATCTTCCAGCGCACGCTCAAGCTCTGCGGTGCGCTTGTTGAGCGAGCGCAGCTGCTCTGCCGAGAGCTCCATGTCCCTCTGCTGCTCCGTCAGCTCCTTTATGCGCTTTTTCAGCTCATCGTTCTCCTGCTTGTATATATTGCACTTGTCAGCCAGCGATGCGGTCTGATGCCTCTTGTTCTGCAGGTCTCTGAGCTTTGCATCCGAGTGGAAGCGCACCTCCCCGAAGCTGTAGCTGCACCGCTTGTGCCGCTGTATCATCTCATTTACCAGCGTATCGGGGAATGCGGCCATATCATTCCTGTAGCTGTCATAGGAAATACGCTCCGCTACCTGCTGATGCGATATGATGATCACCTCGCCGTATGCGGGCGAGATATGCAGCTTGTTCTGCAGCTGTGCGAAATATCCCTCATCGAGCGTTGCGACCATTGCAAAGCCTACGAGCCTTGCGGCTACGGATACTGCATCCGGTGCGGGCAGCTTCGTTTTCACTGGAGCGGCTGTGGGCTTGACCGTAGCGGCAGCGCGCTTCTTCTTCGTGCCGCCTTTCTGCATGAACGGCTTTTTCAGGTCTACATCGGCGCTTATGGTGAGGTTTATCTCGTTCTTCTTCGGAGCGAGCCCCGATATATACGCATCCGAAAGCAGGGGAAGGTCGGCGTTTGCGGGGACTGCGGGGGCGGCCTGTACAGTGGCAGTATCGGCAAACAGTATCAGCGGCATGCTCCTTGCACGGTCGCCGAACACCGTGAGAAATCTGTCAAGCTCTGCCTTGCTGTTTATGCTTACGGGCTTGCCGTCTATTATATATCCGCTCTGCATGAGCCTGATGTTCGCATCACGCACCAGCGCCTTGACCAGTGCAAGGCGGAACACCTCACAGTCCGCCTGAGTGTCTGAGGGCTCAGCGCATATCGTGCGTATGCCTGTCTCCACATACTCTTCCTGCCTGCAGAATGATATCTCAGTGATGAACGTGCGGCCGCTGACGGGCTGCCTTTCCGTTTCCGTCCCGAAATTTGAACCCATATCCGGCTCTGTTATCTTCAGTGACCATATGCCCGACTTCTCCACATATATCACATCTATCTGTGCGCCCTCCGTTATGCTGAAGGAAGCAAGCCTGTCTGCGTCAAATTCCGCAAAGCACTCGGGCTCCGGAGTGCATATGCATTCGGGCATCTCGCCAAAATTGCTCAGTCTGTTCCTCAGCCATTTTAGCGTATGCAGCACACATATCCTGAATACCTCATCTATAGTATGCTTCCTTGAATCCGCTCTTGCATAGAACTGATAGGTAGGATAGCTCTTTAACTGGTGAAGCTTGGTCGTGCGATACATCCGATCACCTCCGAAATGTTTTATATATTATACACCACCCATCTGTTTCTGTCAAGATATCCGCTCTGTCAGAATGATACATAACGCTATCATGTGGGCAAAGTCCAAAAAATATGAAGCAGACACCCTCGGATGACTGCTTCACTTCTTCCACGGAATCTAAGCCGCATTTGCACACGTCATTTCTTCACCACAACATCCATGATACGATTGCCGCAGTAATCGCACACATGATCTTTGTATACCACGCCTGTGAGAGCAGCACCGCAGGTGGGACACCTGTCCTTGACTATCTCCTTTGCCAGTGCCACCTGAAGTACACCGCTGTGTTTCTCGAATGTACAATGCCTG
>JAFPPJ010000070.1 GCA_017410745.1 Oscillospiraceae bacterium | reverse complement strand
GGCTCTCGTCAGGGCAGGCAGGCGCGACCTCATCGGCCACGGCGAGGGCAAGCTCGTGCCCCCGGATGCACAATACACCCGTGAGCTCAACGAGCAGAAGAACAAGGCTCGCAACGCCAAGGGCAATGGCAAGGCCAGTAATAGCATCAAGGGCGGCAGGCACGGCGCTCCCCGCGGCCCTCGGGAGCAGGCTCGTCCGCAGAAGACCCGCCGCGGCAAACATTAAAACGGGACATATCCTTTCGGATATGTCCCGTTGAGTCTCATCGATATGAAGCGGATCATTCAGCTATGGTCACGATATCGGACTGTGTTACCTTCGTCCATTTGCCGTTGACCAGTGCCTTGACAGCGTAGCCCTTATCATCGGAGCCGGGTTCGATTATTACAGATGTCTTTGTGGTCTTGCCTATCCTTTCGAGCGTGCCGTCTGCGTGTACGCGATATACAGCATACATCTCGGCGTTATCCACCTTGTTCCATCTGAGTATGATCTTTTTGTCCTTTACCGATGCAGTTACTACGGGCTTGTCTGCTTCGGGATCCACGGTGATCTTGTAGGATCTGCTGTTCTTGGAAATGCCGTCCTTTGTAATATGCTTTACGATAAAGGTATAGCTTCTGCCGGGCTTGACATTTCTTACATAGTATTCCGTCTTCTTAGTATCGCCGAGCTTGTGCAGTCTGCCGCCGTTCACGAAGTATACGGCGTATTCGTTAGCACCGTCTATGCTGTCCCACCAGAGCTTTATGCGGTTTTCACCAGCGCTCTTGGCATAGATGTTCTTGTTTTCTTCGTTTGACTCGATCTTTATGGTCTCTGTCCTGGTAGAATTGTCCACCGATGTCAGGCTTGAAGGGCCGTAGGAAGGACTATAGGAATATGTGCTGACCTTGGTCTGATCGGGGATCACTTCAGGCTCGGGCTCGGGCTCGGGCTCTGGCTTGGGCTCGGGTATCTTTTCCCATACTGCCTTGACAGTTATGTCCTCTGCAGGCATTGTCCCGGGAAGCTCGGGATCCCATCTTACAAAGTTGTATCCATCCTTTACAGGAGCCTCGGGAGCGCTGACCGTCATCCCATACTCTACGGTCATGGGAGCTATTTCCGAACCTTCTGCCGTATCGAAGGTGATAGTGTAGCTGTTGATATTCCATATCGCTGTGATGGTCATATCCTCAGCAGGTATGGTCGCAGGTATCTCAGTATCCCAGCCGCCGAAGGCATAGCCGGTCTTTTCGGGATCAGCAGGTGCAGTTACATCCGTTCCGTAGCTGCCGATCACGTCTGCGATCTCAGAACCGCCGTCAGTCTCAAAGGATATGGTGACCAGTCTGCCTGCCTTTATGGTGACTGCTGCTGCAGGCGATGCTGTATAGTTCGCATTTTCTGCATAGCGCACATAGTATATGCCCGGTGCAAGCTCTGTGAGCTGATCGCCGCTGACTGCGGTGAAATCCTCTTCTGCGCCTGTGGTGCTTATCTGCATAGACTCGTCAAGTCCGGAGATAATGCCGTCATTGAGACCCGATACTGTTTCATCGGAGGATCCCACAACAGGTGCTGTCTGAGAAGCCTTTGCTATGCTGATATTCATTTCCTGAGGATCGGTATCGGTGTGATCCTCATCGCCGTCGATCTTATACCATACAGTATAATTGCCTGCATCCACAGCTGTGGGGACGGTCTCGCTGTACTCGCTGCCGTCGGTGCTGTACAGCATCGTACCGCCGTCTACATCGCCTGCGGTCACAAGCTCCTGAGCATTGCCTGTGTATTCAAGTCCCTCCCTGGCTGCGGGAGCGCCTGCAGGGTCTGAGGGCGCAATGCTCACGCTTACAGTATCAACTGCGGAATCAAGATGATTTGCATCGCCCTGTACCTTCCAGTAAACGGTGTATGTACCTGCCTTTGTTCCTGCGGCGATGGCTTCGCTGAATTCTGTGCCGTCAGTGCTGTAGACTATTTTTCCGTCTTCGGTAGTGCCTGCGGTCACAAGCTCCTGAGCATTGCCTGTGTATACAAGTCCCTCCCTGGCTGCGGGAGCGGTAAAGGCGGGCTCTGCCTTTACTACGTTCACGGGTATATCTTCATCAACGGTATTAAAGTTGACTTTATCAGCCGGAGTATATATACCGGCAAACGATTTGATGCCCACATCGCCGACCGGCTGTGCAGCATCTGCCCATGTCCAGCCTTCGTCAAGAGATACTGCCGAAAGGGTATCTCCATAAGTGGCGGTCAGACCAACAGGTATGCCATACGGAGGATCGATCTTGGATATGGTATAGCTGACTGATGCAGTCTTTCCTCCTACCGTGACGGATGCGGTATACTCACCTGCGGATGTGGGCGGTGTGGAGCTTTCCGGGTATGCAGTACCGTCACTGAGAGTACCGGAATATACGATATCATTTGCGGAGATGCTCTGTCTCGTACCCGAATTGAAATCAGCAAGCCCGTCAAGTACAGCTGCTTCCGATCTGCCGTCATTATACGCGGTCTTTTCGGGGGCAGTGACAGTGAGTACAGGATCACTTTCCAATGTACATTCTTCTGCTGTGCAATGGGCTGTGACAGTCGCACCGCTTACAGAATACTCAAAATTATGATCGTGCTTGAATATCCCGATCTTTGCGGTTTTTTCCACGGTCTCACCGGCAGGGAGCTCGATCGTCCACGACCATGAGATAGCACTGTCTGTTCTGGTGAGAGCCGATGTATCCTCGCGGCTGGAGAATATATTTGTATGGCTATAGTACTCACCGTATTTCCCATACCAAAGCGTATCGAACTGCCCGTCTCCCGGCAGGAGCATCAGCTGCGCTCCGTAAGTATCACTTGACTCATCATCGTCAAGCATCGATATGCCCTTGCCGCCCGGAAGGAACTCCACCTTTGCCTCATCATTGTCCCCGATCTGTGTATCTCCGCCCGAGCCTAATTTAACGGTCACATTATCAGCTGTAGTGTTGCAGAGCTCATATTTGATATGAACTGTCTTTTCTCCCTCCGGGATCTCAGCCGTGATGCGCACCTGCACACCATCGACGACATATACCTTGCCGTACACAAATCCTCCACCCGCATTGGGGATCAAGGTCTGTACGCCATCGCCTACCTTGACGTAGGTCACATATCCGGCATTATTATATGTTGACGGTATAGCAGAACCATTGAGCATACCGTTCACATTAAAGGAGCATTGTGTGACAAATTCCGAGCCGCCGACCCTATATCCTACATAGTCATTCTGATATGACTGCTCAGTGGTGCCCGAGATGTCTGTCATCTCAGCATATACCGCAGTCCCGAACAGGGGCAGCACACCTGATGTATTTGCGGACATACCCGCTGTAACAAGCGCAAGTGCCAGTATACCGGCTACTATTCGTTTATGAGATCGTGTTATAGTCATAGATCTTTCCTCCTTTTGTCTGAACATAAAAAGCGTGCTTCACAAGATATACCTATCCTGTAAAGCACGCTGAATGTATTTATGGAAGGGCGCAGTTAACCTTTCTGTTCTGTTCTGTTCTGTTCTGTTAAGTGTAGCGTTTCCGAACATATTTGACAAGTCCTTTTATCATATCAATGTGTTAATTTTTTCGTATGCAGCTCCCGTCGGCAAGCATCTGTTAATTTTTTATGTATTATATCACATAAATTATAATAAATCTATACTTTTTGCGGAATTTATTATATTTTCTATGTAATACACATGATGT
>JAFPPJ010000069.1 GCA_017410745.1 Oscillospiraceae bacterium | reverse complement strand
CTGTGAGCTACGCAAAGCTGGGCGATGCCCTTGTGTATATATGCGACTGCGTGAAGATGACCGAGACCGTGAAGCGGCTGTGGGAAAGGGCAGACCACGATCTGTGCATAAGGACGGAACCGGTGCCCGAGGAATACTATAGATGAAAGGCGTGAAAGCCATGTATATAAGACGATTTGAAAACAATGATGCAGAGGAGCTTTCCGAGGTCATTGCAAAGACTCTGAGGACTGTTAATATAAAAGACTACACGGCTGAATATATCGAAGCAGAGATAGCAGGGCTCACGGCGGAGAAGTTAACAGAGGGTGCTGTCTGGAAGCATGTGTATGTAGTGACCGATGAAGACAGTATCATCGGCTGCGGTGCCATAGGCCCATACTGGGGCAAAGAGGACGAGAGCAGCCTGTATACCGTATTCGTCCTGCCCGAATATCAGGGCAGCGGAATAGGCCGTAAGATAATAGAGACGCTTGAAAAGGATGAGTTTTTCCTCAGGGCAAAGCGTGTGGAGATACCTGCATCGGTCACAGCCGCAGACTTCTACATCAAGATGGGCTACGGCTATAAGAACGGGGTGACAGAGCCGGATGAAGAGGGGCTCGTGCGTCTTGAGAAATACCGTTGATGCTTTTCGTGTATCGGCGGTCATGGGGGAGATAATATGAAAAAAAGAGGATTAGGCTTTTACCTGCGGATATATTTCAAGATACTCACGCAGGACTTAAAGAGCAAGATGAGCTATCGTGCGGATTTCATAATATCCACGATAGGCATGATATTCACAAATCTGGCAGGCTTCGCGGGATTCTGGATAATGTTCTCGAATTTCCCGTCGATAGAAGGGTTCAGCTACTACGAGATACTGTTCCTGTACGGCTTCTCGCTGGTAGCCATAACGCCTGCACAGTGTATGTTCGACAACAACTGTAACCTGAGGCAGCAGGTGTATTCGGGGGATTTCATCAAATACTGCTTCCGCCCCATAAATCTGTTCTTCTACTTTGAGTCGGAGATATTCGATGCAAAGGGGCTGGGACAGCTGGTGTTCGGCATAGTTATGATGGCGGTATCCTATGCGAAGCTGGGGCTTTCGGCATCGCCGCTATCCGTGTTCCTGCTGATAGTGTATCTTATCACTGCATCGCTCATCATGATAGCTATGCAGACTGCGGGAGCGGCTACCTGCTTCTGGACACATAATTCATTCTATGTGCTCGACCTTGCATTCAAGCTCAAGGATTACGCACGCTATCCCGTGACGATATTCTCGCCTGTATTCAAGTTCCTGTTCACATTCGTAGTGCCCATCGCATTCATCGCGTACTATCCGTCGCTGATGATACTGCGCCCGGGAGACCTGCCGCTGCTTAGCTGGCTGTCGCCCCTCGCAGGGATAATATCCTTCTTCCTTGCGTATAAGTTCTGGATGTACGGCGCAAGGAAATTCAACGGCACGGGCTCGTGACAACTGATGCTATTTCCTTATATCTGAGTGATAAATGCATACAGCCGCTTTCTGATGAAAGCGGCTGTATGCATTATTAGTCCCATAACCATAATATGAATGCTATTACCAGGATCAGCAAGCCATAACTAAATAATTCTATTGAGCCGGACATTGCGGATAAAGATATAAGCAATATGGCCAGTGATATGAACAGAAAACGCAAATAATCCTTAAATCCGTAGCCGTTTGCCGCTGACAGATCATTGGACATATGTGTACGGCTGTAGCTATGCATGGGATCAATACGTTTCCAGTCTTGATGTATAGCTTCGAGCTTTTCGAGTATCTCCGATCTTTCTTCGCCGTAGGCACCGTATGCCAGCATTGCCTCAAGATGCTTCACCTGCATGCTGTAAAGTCTTGTCAGCTTCCTGTCAGCCTGCATATTGGCGATGATATGTGCGAGCATGAAGTAGAATACGGTATGTATAGCCTTGAACAGTGTTATGATGTTTGGATCATAATCGAACTTGTACTTGCAGAGAGCCCTGATGTCCTTGCTCATGCCTTCGAGAAGGCTGATATGTGCATCAATGTCAGCCGGAACATATGTCTTGTCGATGAAGTCTATATCCTTTGCAAATATGCGGAGAGCATCCTCGGCGCCGGGGTCAGCTGTCATAAGAGCCCTTCTTGCCTTAGCATATGCGCTGTAGAAAACAGCCTCGGCATTCTGGGGAGCGTATATCTCAACGGCATCGTAGTAGCGTTCTGTTTCATCCCAGTCCCGGTTGCTCCTTGCCCTGCGGGCATTTATGAGAGCATTGTCCTTGAGCTTCGACAGATCGAGCACAGATGATGCACTGTCATTGATATACTTTGTGCCGCAGTTCTGGCATACATAATAATCATCCGTCCTGATGATATTGATGCTGCCGCATGACTCACAAAAGAGCCTTTTCATAAAGTCCTCATTTCACTTGAGACGAACCGCATGATCCTGTATCATGCAT
>JAFPPJ010000068.1 GCA_017410745.1 Oscillospiraceae bacterium | reverse complement strand
TGTTCACAAGGGCTGCCGCAGCCTTCGCATCCATAGTGAACTTACCGCCTATGGGCACGAGTGCTATGTCGCATCTGACCGCCTTTGCTTCATCGGTGGCATCCGTGTCTCCTGCTATGTATATACGGCTGCCGCCAACCGTGAGGATATAACCCACCCATCCCGCAGACTTGGGATGGAAGGGCAGCAGCTTGTTGTATGCGCGCACGGCTTCGACTTCGATGCCGCCTATCACGGTCCTGTCCCCTGCCTTTATTGTCACCGCGCCATGCACCTTGCCTGCCATGCTTTCGGGCACGACTATGACAGTGCCGTCCTTCTTCACCTTTTCGATGTCCTCGGAGGAGAAGTGGTCGAAATGCTCATGCGTGATGAATATGATGTCCGCATCATGCGGCTCACCCTGTATCCTGAACGGATCGGCGTATATCACTCTGTCTCCGTCTGCGATGCGTATGCTGCTCTGTGCGTTTACAGTAATGTTGTCAGTCATTTTACCTCCTTGTGTCATGTGCTAAGATCCAGATTTGAAATGTCGATCTGTGCCGAACCGACGATGGCTTTTACCTTTTCCTCATCATTCGCGCATACTTTTGCCGAATAGTATATATCGGGAGCAATATCCGGAAAGAGCTCTATCTCTGCGATATATCTTTCGCCGTCTTTTCTCATCTTTATGAAGCCCTTTGCATCATCGGTCTGAAAGCGGTACACATTGTTACCTGCCACAAGACCGCTCCTGAGTTCGGCAAACAGGCGGTATTTCCGTGCATCCCTGCCGAATTTCGGTGAATCATAGGGAGAAAGCTCATATACGAAACGGTGCAGGTCGTATACGCTGTCCACCTTTTCGCCGCCCTTATCCCGTGAAAACCTGTCTGCATCTCCGATTATCTCCGTAAAGGTATCGCCGTAATCCTCACGCTGATCATAGGGCTCATGTATGTTTATCAGCTCTCTGTCCTCATTGCCGTACAGGTCCGCACCATATATCGTGAAGTCCGACGGGACCATGAAAGTCAGCCCATGATAAAACACCTTCTTATCATATCCCGGCGTATCTCCCGTACTATCCCATGTCTGCACGGCTTTTTTGGCATCTGACATAGACGTGGTCTCCATATATTCGCTGAAGCCCGAACAGAATACCAGCCATATCAGAAACAAGACCAGCACTGCGAGCACTGCCGCCGCTATCAAAAACGGCTTGCGGATAAGCACCTTTTTCTCATTCACAGATCATCCCCCTTTTCATCCTGTGATAATACTCCGCCTTGAATTCGAGCTTGGTCACGATGAATGACGGGTCTTTGCAGTAGCAGTAATAGCAGCAGTCCTTCGTGGAGAGCACGATGCACTTGCCCCTGCCGCGGTAGTTGTATTCCGTCTGCGCCGACTCAGCCGCAGCCGATGATACCCGTATCTCCCGCGAGTCATCGAGCGTCAGCACGAAGCCATCCCTGCTGTGGCGCAGTATGCCGCTGCCCAGCGGCACAAAGCCCTTCTCATTGGGCAGCGCCTCCACATCCACACGCCACGATATATCCGAGCCGTCCGCCTCTCTTTCAGCCTCTGCCCGCTCCCATCTGTACCAGTCGGGGATGTGTATGTACTCTCCGTTCCGTGACAGTCTGCCGTACTCATCCATGACCCATTGTGCGCCGCATGACCTGCAGGTGAGAGTGTTCCCCTCGCCGTGCATATCCCCCTCTGCCATGCATTCCCTGCATTTGTACAGCGGCAGGTGAAGCCCCTGTGCGGGTCTGTCCGTTATGGCGATGCGGTTCTCGAGCTGATATGCATACTCGTCATACTCCAGCGCATCCGCTATCATACGCGATATTTCCGCCTCGGATGTGTCCCTCACGCCATCGACGTCAAGGAGCAGCTCTATCTTTGCGGTGAGCCTGGTCTTCCTCGTGCGCTCCTCATCCCAGAAGGGGGAGGCAAGATAGCTGCCGTGTACTGTCAGCACCGCCACAGGCACACCGAAGAACTTTATCATTTTGCCGATATTGTAGGGCAGCGACGATGTGATGCCCGCATCGCAGTGCCTTGACTCCGGGTATATCACCACAGGCTGATGCAGCTCGAACAGCGCATGCTGTATGTTCCTTATGACCGATATGTCTGCGGTGTAGCGCCGTTTGCCGATGCAGCCGATGCTGCGGTAAAGTTCATTCCCGAACGCCGCAAAGCCCTCCATGTCCGATACGAAGTTTGCCCTGTGCGGGAACATCGCACGGGGTGCGACATAATAGTCCGGGAAGCCCTGATGTGCGGCTATCACGATATAGGGCGGCTTTATGTCCATGCCCCTGCGCTCTACCCTCACAAGCCCCATCTTCCGCGTCATAACATGGCATACAGCCCATATCAGCGGCATGAGCAGCGCATTCTGCCTGACGGGTCTGCGCGACATATCGAACGGAGTCATATCCCGTCTGCTGTTAACTAGTGACATCAGCGTATCCTCTTGTAGTGCACCTTGCTGCCCTCACGCACAAAGGCCTTATGACTGCCCTTGAGATATATGTCGAAAAAGCGCGTGTGACAGTAGGACAGATTCTTATGCAGCACGTTGTTGTCGAGCTTCCCGACGAACAGCGGCGGCATCATGAACTTCAGATCGGTAAAGCCGTTGTGCTGCATATCGTCGAACACCACGCGATATGTGTCCGCTTCGGTGTCAAAAAACGGCCTTGTCTCAAGGTTTATGTTGCTCCTGCAGCATATCTGGCAGAACGGCTTTGTCATGGGCGTATCGTCATATGAGCCGAATACAGCCCCGTCTATGTTTATACCGCAGGCAAAGGTGTCGTCATAGCGGCACAGATAGTATGCAGCTGCGCCGCCGAGAGAATGTCCCGTCACGCCCGTGCCGCAGTCGGTGTCGATGAACTGCGCATACCGCTCCTTCACCGCATCCGCCGCAAAGCGGATATCCTTCGCCCACTCCGCCACACGCTCCTTGAACAGCGTGCAGTTTTTGTCCTGGAACACATTGAACCTGTCGAGCGCCTGCCTTGCGTCAAGTCTCCTGTCCATCAGGCGTATCTGGTCTATCGCCACAAGAAAAAGATTCCTGTCGTACATCCTGCGCCTGAGACTTGCATCGAACACATCAGTGCTGCCGTCCTCGTAGTCATTCTCCGCCGCTTCGTTGGCGTGTCCCACCGATGCCACGATGTATCCGCGCGATGCCATATCACAGCAAAGCAGCGTGTTCGCTTCAACATAGCTGTTGTACCCGTGAGAGAACATTACCAGCGGGAAGCGCTCATCCATCATAGGCAGGTCGTACTGCTGCGCATTCATGATCTCGTCGGGTATCTTTTTCAGGTAAAATGCCTTCTTTACCGCCTGTGCCTTGTTCTCGCTGAATACCGGAAAGCGCTTTGCCCCCTGCACACTTTCCGCTGTGACGGGATAGTACATCCTCACTGCGATCTTTCGTCTGCCGCCTTTGCCGAGGGTGTCCTCCCTGCTCTCATCCGTAAGTGAGAAGCACGCAGTCCCCACTGCATACTTCCCCGAAATATAATTCGGTATCATATCCCTTTCCCCCTGTTGTCATATCTTGAATATCTCCGTCAATGGCGGTGCTGCGGCATCCGCCGCTGACATCACCACATCATCGGGCAGCGGCAGACCAATGCTCCTGCCGCTTGCCCGTCCGCATTCCGCCGTGAAATGCTCATCCGCCGCAAAAAACTGTATCGTGTCCGCCTCCCGTGACAGGAATGCGTGACCGAAGCCTGCGGGGATGTATACATACAGCGGTATTTGAGCAGAAAGCTCCACCGCCTCATATTTCCCGAAGGTAGGGCTGTCACGGCGCATATCAATGATAAAGTCCGTACCGCTGCCGTGCAGCACGGATATGAGCTTTGACTGCGGATGCGCCCCCGTCTGAAAGTGCACCCCGAAGAAGGTATGCGGCACAGGCATGGTATATACCCGCTGCTCGCGTATCACAAAGCCTGTGAGCGCAGTGAGCTCGTCCGCCATGAAGCGCACGGAGCTGCCCCTCTCATCGGCGGCTGATGTCCCCTCCAATACGAGTGCGCCGTCATATATACGCCTGACTATATCCATGCTCACACCCGCTTTACCGCGCGCACCACGAGGAAGTCAGGCTTGTGGCGCAGGTCTGCGAAATGCGGATAGCGGCTTACGATATCGTCATCACAGGT
>JAFPPJ010000067.1 GCA_017410745.1 Oscillospiraceae bacterium | reverse complement strand
GCTTTCTCATGAAAATGGACAGCCGCGAGGATGTCGAAAACAGGATAATCAAGATAGAATCACAGGTGCGCTCGATGTTCCCCGACAGGAAAATTGATTTCAGCGCGGGGATATGCGAGATAACCGAGAAGAGGGGCAGCGCCGAGGACTGGTATTACTGTTCCGGTATGGCGCGTTCTGCGATAAGCGATACGGCAGAATCGCGTATGCTCTGGTTCGATGAAAATATGAAGAACGAGCTTTTGTGGGAGCACCATGTCGAGGAAAATATGCAGAAGGCGCTCGACAACAAGGAATTTCAGGTATATATACAGCCCAAGCACAATCCCCTGACCGGCGAGATGACGGGCGGTGAAGCGCTCATCCGCTGGCTCTCTCCCACAGAAGGGCTGATTTCCCCGGGGCGCTTTATACCGATATTCGAGAAGAACAATTTCATAATCAAGATAGACAACTATATGATATCAGAGCTGGCAAAGCTTCAGGCGCAGTGGCTCTCGGAAGGAAAAATGGTAGTTCCCGTTTCGGTGAACGTATCAAGAGCGCATTTTGCCGACCCGATGCTTGCAGAACTGATATGCTCGCTCGTTGACGAATACCATGTGCCGCATGAACTGATCGAGCTCGAGATCACGGAAAGTGCGTTCTTTGAAGACAAGACCGCACTGCTTTCCACTGTGAAGAAGCTCAAGGATATGGGCTTTGAACTTTCGATGGATGATTTCGGGACAGGGTATTCCTCGATGAATTCTCTCAAGGAGCTTCCGCTTGATGTGCTCAAGCTCGATGC
This sequence comes from Oscillospiraceae bacterium, assembly GCA_017410745.1. GTDB lineage: Bacteria > Bacillota > Clostridia > Oscillospirales > Ruminococcaceae > Huintestinicola. The sequence continues at coordinate 1,182 of JAFPPJ010000067.1, read as the reverse complement.
GGAGTTCTTCCGCGGCGATCAGGAGGGCGGAAGAGGCGAGATCGTTGTGTCGGATGCGATAAGGCTCGCAAAGCATCTGAATATGCGCATAGTCGCAGAGGGTGTCGAGCGCAAGGAGCAGGTGGATTTCCTTGCGGGGCTCGACTGCGATATGATACAGGGCTTTTACTTTGCAAAGCCCATGCCTGCCGCAGATTATGCAGCAAGGCTCCGCTCCGCCGATCCGCCGGAGCTTGAAAATACAAGATCTGCTGCTGTGGAGCACCCGATGACATCCGATCGTGAAGAAGCATCGCAGCACATATGACCGGAGGAACATATCTATGCCCGATATAAAGACATATTTTGAAAAAAATGCTGTGGCAGCCCATGCGGAGGAGCTTTCCTCGCTCGGAAAAAAGGCACTGATAGTCACCGGCAGACACTCATCACGCATAAACGGCAGTCTTGACGACTGTATATCTGCTCTTGAAAAATACGGCAGAGGCTATGCCTTGTTTGACCGCACGGAGGAAAACCCGTCTGTAGATTCCGTTTTGGAGGCGGCACAAACGGGTATTGACGAGGGTTGCGACTTTGTGATAGGCATAGGCGGCGGTTCGCCGCTCGATGCGGCAAAGGCTGCGGCGCTCATTATGGCTGCTCCCGGCAGGGGCGTTGATTATATGTATGACAAGGGCGCTGCTGCGGATAGCATACACCTGCCGGTCGTATCCATACCGACCACCTGCGGCACAGGCTCGGAGGCGACAGGCGTTGCTGTACTTTCAAGGAGAGAGCTGAAAACAAAAATGAGCCTTCCGCACAGGATATTCCCGGCTCTGGCTCTGCTCGATGCGAAATATTTAAGATATGCATCGGATGATATTCTCCGCAATACTGCTATCGATGCTATGGGACATATGATAGAGAGCTTCATCAACACCCATGCCACCGACGAGAGCAGACAGATATGCACAGAGGGTCTGAGGATATGGTCAAAGGCGAAGGATGTTATATCGGACGGCATAGCTGCCTGCGATGATGCGGACAGTATGTTATATGATATGCTGCTCGCCTCGAATTACGGCGGAAAGGCTATAGCTATCGCGGGGACATCGGTCCCCCATGCTCTGAGCTACGGGATAACATACAATTATCATGTCCCGCACGGCATGGCTATAGGAGCATATCTCCCGGGCT
>JAFPPJ010000066.1 GCA_017410745.1 Oscillospiraceae bacterium | reverse complement strand
TGTACGTTCACCTCTTTCGTTCATAGTCTCGAGGAAGACGGGCTTGATACCCTCGATGAATTCCTCATAGCCCATGGACTGGTGGAAGGTGGTGAATTCTATCTGACCGAAGTTGTTCTTGAGCTCGTTATACCTGTCGAGCATGGAGTCATAATCCTTTGTCATGACAGCTTCGACGGGTATGTCATATATTATGGAAAGCGCATAGTTTACGCTGTTGTATGTCTTACCTGTTCCCGGAGGTCCGTAAAGTATAATATTTTTACCGTTTATCTTGTTTTCTTCGTCCATTTTCTGCGCTCCGTCCTCTGAAAAAATAATCAACTATTACAATAATACCACATATCATCGAAAAATGCAATAGTTAATTTTAAAATTTTTTATGCATGGACATTATATCCGTCCATTGTCTCCTTTATAGCTTTAAAGCGGCAGCTATACTGTGAAAATACCGCTGCAGGACAGAACGGCACGGTTTTCACAAAAAATTCAGCTGACCATACTGCAATGTCTATTGACTAATCTGTAAAAATGTGGTAAAATCATATTGTTGTTTTTGCATCAGGAACAGCCGACAGTATCCCTGACACTTATTCGGGATATAGGACATCCGGCCCTGATACTGCAGAAGCAGACCAAAGAACGAAGATCGTAAAGATCGAAAGGAATATCAGGATATGTGCGGAATAGTTGGTTTTACAGGAGTGCAGCAGGCTGCTCCCATACTCCTTGACGGACTTTCAAAGCTTGAATACAGAGGTTATGACTCCGCGGGCATCGCAGTATGCAATGACAAGGGCGAGACAGTTATTGTAAGGGCAAAGGGCAAGCTCAAGGAACTGGTGAAAAAGACGGACGAAGGCAGAGCTGTGCCGGGCGTGTGCGGCATAGGCCATACCCGCTGGGCTACTCACGGTGAGCCCTCCGAAAACAACGCCCATCCCCATACATCCGATGACGGCGCAGTGACAGGCGTTCACAACGGCATCATCGAAAATTACAAGGATCTTAAGGATAAGCTCCTGAAAAAGGGCTATTCTTTCAGGACACAGACCGATACGGAAGTTGCCATAAAGCTTGTGGACTATTACTACAAGAAGACGGGCGCAGATCCTGTGGATTCCATCCACAAGGCTATGCTCCATATAAGGGGCTCCTATGCCCTGTGCATCATGTTCAAGGACAGACCCGGTGAGATATGGGCAGCAAGAAAAGACAGTCCAATGATAATCGGCGTTACCGAGCATGACACATATATCGCATCGGATGTGCCCGCTATACTCAAGTACACCAGAAATGTGTACTATATCGACAATCTTGAATTTGCCAAGATAACTCCGGGCAATGCTGTATTCTATACCATCGACAGCGAGGAGATCGAAAAGAAGAGCGTCACCATCGAGTGGGACACCGAGGCTGCGGAAAAGGGCGGCTACGAGCACTTCATGATCAAGGAGATACATGAACAGCCCCGTGCAGTCCGTGATACTCTTTCATCCCTGATAAAGGACGGCAGGATAGACTTTTCACAGGCAGGCCTTACCGAGGATGAGATAAAGGAGATATCCCAGATATATATCGTTGCCTGCGGTTCGGCATGGCATGTGGGCATGTGCGCACAGTATGTCATAGAGGACCTTGCAGGGATACCCGTGAGGGTGGAGCTTGCATCGGAATTCCGCTACAGGAAGCTGCTGCTCGACAAGAAGGGACTCGTCATCATCGTTTCCCAGTCCGGCGAGACCGCCGACAGCCGCGAGGCCATGAACATAGCCAAGGAAATGGGCGTGCGCACTCTGGGAATAGTAAATGTTGTGGGCAGCTCCATAGCAAGGGATGCGGACAGCGTTATCTATACCCTGGCAGGCCCCGAGATATCGGTTGCCACCACCAAGGCATACAGCGCACAGCTCATAGTTGCATATACCATAGCCATTGAATTTGCAAGAGTGCGCGGCATGATAGACGATGAAAAGTACAAAGCACTCATTTCGGAGCTTGAGACCATCCCCGATAAGATAGAGAAGATACTGGCCGACAAGGAGCGTATCCAGTGGTTCGCCAACAAGTTCTCCGCCGCAAGGGATGTATTCTTCATCGGCAGGGGCATAGACTATGCACTTTGCCTTGAAGGCAGCCTCAAGATGAAGGAGATATCCTATATCCATTCCGAGGCATACGCAGCAGGCGAGCTCAAGCATGGCACCATAAGCCTTATCGAAGACGGTGTTCTGGTCATCGGCGTGCTCACCCAGTCATCACTGTATGAAAAGACACTGAGCAATATGGTGGAGGTCAAGTCCAGGGGCGCATATCTTATGGGCCTCACATCCTACGGCCATTATGCCATCGAGGATACCGCTGATTTCACCATATATGTGCCTAAGATAGATGAGCACTTTGCGGCGAGCCTTGCGGTAGTTCCCCTGCAGCTCATGGGATACTATGTATCCGTTGCAAAGGGTCTTGATGTGGATAAGCCGAGAAACCTTGCAAAATCGGTAACGGTTGAATAACGATCATCATATCGGAGCCACAGCACAGCGGGTAACTCACGGTGCTGTGGCTTTTGGCATCACAGTGACAACATCTGAAGGGACGAACGGTCATGAGAAAATGTGATAAAAGTGATATACGAGCGGCGGTAATTTCTGTTCTGCTGTTGGTGACCCTTGCATCCTGCGGCACCGCAGCAGATACATCTCCCGATATAACTGTCCCCG
>JAFPPJ010000065.1 GCA_017410745.1 Oscillospiraceae bacterium | reverse complement strand
CCTTCTCCCTCCACCTGCCGATTTTTTCTCCTCATCTGTGCGCCTTTATCGCCCTCTTGTTCGGGTCGGCTGCAAAATCTGACTGTATACATTTTCGCTTTGACAAGATGTCGATAGGCAGAATATGTATTGCACAAACACAAATTGTGCTATTTAGTTAAGGTGGCTTATAAACGGGGTAAGGCAACTAAACCTATCAAAAGAAGCACAAACTAATAGTATCAATAAAACTCATCAGTATCCGATTTGTTTGAGCAAGGTGGCTTATATGCGGAGTCCGAAATGGAACAATACTTATATTTTGCGGGGAAAAGGGGGTACAAGGGGGAGAAACTGAGGCGAACGTACTCAAATTAATCCTATAGCATTAAACGTGTATTCGTTTGCCGGCGTTTCATCCCCCTTGATCCAAGCCAAATGAGTATGTCCCGACAACAGGCTACCGTTCAAAAGTCGCAAAATAATCCGTCAGCACAAGCACCCGTGCTATCTATATATTGCGGAGAAAAGGGGACAAAATAATATTTCCTCACTGTGTTCAAAAATATTATTCGGGGGAGAAACTGAAATGAATATACTCAAATTTGCCAAATAGCATAAACGTGTATTCGTTCGCACGAAAGTTCCGTATCAATTACTAATCAGAGAAAAGCCATAGTATTACCGGGCTTATCCGTAATACTATGGCTTATTCCCATCATGCGGAGCATTCCGCTCGGATAAGGCTCTGCACCGCATCATATATCCTGTGCGCGATATATGCATTGTTCATGGTGTACAGATGTATGCCGTCCACACCCTCCGCGATGAGGTCGGTTATCTGGTCGATGGCGTAGGCTATGCCCGCATCGCGCAGGGCGGTCTCGTTATGCTCATACCGTTCGAGGACACGGACGAACTTCTGCGGCAGCTCCACGCCGCACAGCTTCACCATTCTTTCTATCTGGCGCTTGTTCGTCACAGGCATGATGCCCGCCTCTATCGGCGCATCTATCCCCGCTATGGCTGCCTTCTCGCGGAAGTCGAAGAAGTATCTGTTGTCAAGGAAAAGCTGTGTGATAAGATGGTCTGCGCCGCAGTCCACCTTGTATCTGAGCCATTTCAGATCATCCGCCGCTCCTGTGCTCTCGGGATGTATCTCGGGATAGCAGGCGGCGATTATATTGAAGTCATAGCGCTCCTTTATGAAGGTGATGAGGTCGCTTGCATGGGCAAAATCCGACTGTGCGGGGGAATCTTCCCTTCTGTCGCCCCTCAGCGCAAGTATATTCTCTATGCCGTGCTCGCGCATACTGTCAAGGATAAGCCTTGCCTGCTCTTTCGTAAGGTCGATGCAGGGCATATGCGCAACGCTCTCCACGCCGTATATGTTCTGTATATCCGATGCGATGCGGATGGTCTTGCAGCCGTTCCTGCCGCCGCCCGCACCGTAGGTCACGCTGATGAAATCGGGGCGTATGTCGGAGAGCTGTTCAAGGGTATCGTATATGACGCTTTCGTCTGCGTCGGGTCTCGGCGGGAATACCTCCAGCGAAAAGACCGTCTTCTTTGAAAATAGATCAGCTGTTTTCATTTCTTGCCTCACGCGCAGCAGCCACAAGGTTCTCAAGGCTCGGCACTGTCTCCTCGATGCCTCTTGTCTTGAGACCGCAGTCGGGGTTCACCCAGAGCTTTGATGCGGGTATGCGTCCGAGCATCTTGCCTATGGCTGTCTTTATCTCGTCCTTTGAGGGTATCCTCGGTGAATGTATGTCATATACGCCGGGGCCCACCTCTGTGCGGAAGTTGTTCTCCCTGAGCACGTCAAGTATCGCAAGGTCGGATCTCGATGCCTCAAAGGTTATCACGTCCGCATCCATATCGTCTATATCCCTGATTATGTCTGCAAATTCACTGTAGCACATATGCGTGTGTATCTGTGTCTCGGGTCTGACGCCGCTGTGCACATATCTGAATGCGGGTATCGCCCAGTCAAGGTAATCCTCTCTCCAGTCCGATCTGCGCAGGGGCAGCTTCTCACGGAGCGCCGCTTCATCCACCTGTATCACGCTTATGCCGTTAGCTTCAAGGTCAAGCACCTCCTCGCGGATGGCAAGCGCTATCTGGAATGCGCTCTCCTTCAGGGATATATCCTCGCGGGGGAATGACCAGTTGAGTATGGTGACAGGGCCTGTGAGCATGCCCTTCATGGGCTTCTTTGTAAGGCTCTGCGCATACTTAGCCCATCTTACGGTCATGGGCTTTGCCCTGGAGATATCGCCCCATATCACGGGCGGCTTTACGCAGCGCGTGCCGTAGGACTGCACCCATGCCTTCTCGGTAAAGATATATCCATCGAGGCATTCGCCGAAATACTCCACCATGTCGTTGCGCTCAAATTCGCCGTGAACGAGCACATCAAGGCCTATCTTCTCCTGCAGGGCGACACAGTCTGCGATCTTCTTCTCTATGAATCTGTCGTATTCCTCCGCAGATATCTCACCGCTGCGGAATGCCTTTCTGGTCTTCTTCACCTCAGCGGTCTGGGGGAATGAGCCTATGGTCGTGGTGGGGAACAGTGGCAGGCCGAAGCGTTCCTTCTGTATGCGCTCACGCTCTGCAAATTCGGGAAGTCTCACGAGGTCCTTGTCGGTGAGCTTTGCCACCTTTTCTCTCACAGCTTCGTTGGTGCCCGACCTTACCTCGGTGTGCAGGCTGACGCTCCTCTGATATTCGGAAGTTTCGCGGGGATGTTCTGACTCGACTATCTTTCTTATCTCCGCAAGCTCTGTCAGCTTCTCCTCCGCATATGCGAAATGTTTTCTGATATTGTCGGGCAGCTTTGTCTCATTTCTCAGCGTGCAGGGAACGTGGAGCAGCGAGCAGGATGTGCTGATCACTATCTCGGACGCTTTATCCTTTATCCCCTCTATTGTGAGACAGGTCTTGGCGTAATCGTTTCGCCATATGTTCTTGCCGTTGACCACGCCTGCGAAAAGCACCTTTCCCTTGGGGAAGCCGTTGTTGAATACGAGGTCAAAAGTCTTCCTGCCCTCTGTGAAGTCAAGGCCGATGCCGTCAACATCAAGTGCGCATATCTCCTTGTAGCAGTCGCGCACATCGCCGAAATAGGTCTGCAGCAGCACCTTGACCGACTTCTTGCCGGGGAGTATCTTCTCATAAAGGGATACGAACAGCTTTATATCCTCTGCGGTCATATCCTTCACGAGTGAGGGCTCATCGAACTGCACCCACTCAGCGCCGAGCCCTGCAAATCTGTCGAGCAGGTCGGCGTATGCCTTTGCAGTCTGAGCGGCAAAGTCCGCCGCCTTCTTTTCGCCCTTGTATCGGGCGAGCTTGAGGAAGGTATATGCGCCCACGATAACGGGTCTTGTCTTCACACCGTTTTCAAGTGCCTCGGTGAAAAGGTCGAAGGGCTTGCTGCCCGACAGACGTATCTGTGTATCATCGTCGATCTCGGGCACCATGTAATGATAGTTGGTGTTGTACCACTTCTTCATCGCAAGCGCCTTGACATCGCCCTTCTCGCCCTGATATCCCCTTGCAGCCGCAAAGTAGGTATCAAGCTCCGACAGTCCGAGCTCTGTATATCTTGCAGGGACAGCGCCGAACAGGAATGCCGTGTCGAGCACGCCGTCATAGTATGAGAAGTCGTTCGACGGGATAAGGTCTATGCCGCTGTCCTTCTGTATGTTAAGGTTGTAAAGGCGTATCTTCCTTGCTTCGCTCTCAAGCTCCTCCTGTGTGATCTCTCTGCGGAAATACTTCTCGCTTGCGAATTTGAGCTCGCGCAGTCCGCCTATGCGGGGATAACCGATGATGGATGTTTTCATGTTGCTGCCTCCGATAGATTTGATATGTAACATATTCAAGTATAGCACATCTGCGGGAAATGTGTTAATATCAAAAAGAAATGCTCTGGCATAGCCTGAAGCTATGTCAGAGCAGGATGTGTGCCGAAAGTATTATAGCAGGCTATAGCCTGCTATAACTTTGCTCTATCGGGAATAATTGGATATATATACGCTCAGATGCTCCAGATACCGCTTTGTCAGCTCGCTCATGGGTCTGTCGGCGGTTATGATATATCCTATCTCCATGACCTCGCCGCTTTCAAGAGGTATGGATATGATGTTGTCACCGTTGAGGTCGGTGCTGAGCACGCCCGATGATATGGTATACCCGTCAAGTCCGATAAGGAGATTGAACAGCGTTGCCCTGTCGGATACCACGATATTCTTCGGGCTTTCCGCGGTGATGTGCAGCTCCTCCGCAAAATAGAAGGAGTTCTTCACGCCCTGATCATAGGTCAGGCGCGGATATGCCTTCAGGTCGTCAAGGGTCACGCTCTTCTTTTTCGCAAGGGGATTGTTCCTGCTGACGAATACATGGGGCTCGGCGGTGAACAGCTTCTCGAACTGCAGCTCCTCGTTCTGCAGTATGTGGCGTATGACCTCGCGGTTGAAATCGCACAGGTATATAACGCCGATATCGCTCCTGTGGGTGCGGACATCTTCGATTATCTCCGCTGTCTTGAGCTCACGCAGCGTGAACTCGTACTTGTCCCTGCCGTATTCGCGCACAAGCTCCACAAAGGCATTGACCACGAATGCATAGTGCTGCGAGGACACAGCGAAGGCGCGGTTCGGCGGGGGTGCGGACTTGTACTCGCTCTCAAGGAGCTCCGCCTGTTCAACGATCTGGCGTGCGTATGACAGGAACTTCGTGCCCTCCTCGGAGAGATATACTCCCCTGTTGCTGCGGTTGAATATAGTTATGCCCATTTCCTTCTCAAGCTCTGCCACCGATTTGGACAGGCTGGGCTGGGCTATGAAGAGACGCTGTGCGGCTGTGGTTATGGAGCCCGTCTCCACAATGGTTATTATATATCTGAGCTGCTGTAATGTCATATCTGTTCACTCATCTTCGCTGCATCCTCCCGGATACTGTATAGTACCGGGAGCTTGTCAAGGGTCACCGCATATTCGCTGTTATAAAGGCGGCGAAGTTCATCATTGGTGCTGAACTTTTCTGTCAGGCCGAAATCACGCGACCATGTCATATAGTATGCCCATTCTGCCTTGTCTTTTATGACTGCCTCTGCATCGGGGATAACACCGGTCTCGGCTATGGCTGCTATCTTGTGCTGACCGGTGATCTTTTTCAGTTCAAGGTATTCGTCTATGTGAGAGGTGTATTCATAGGCGGGGGGATACATATCCCTTGATATGATATCCACCACATCATCACCGGGGTAGCCCTCGGCTTTCGGCGAGTTCCATACCCATATAAGATCGTGAAGTCCGCATTTTTCGGTGAAATATCCGTGCATGAGCCTGAAAAGCTGCCCTGCCGTCTCGGTGCCCTTTGAGCCCCACCAGAACCAGTCCCCCTCCGCTTCATGGAATGGTCTCCACAGGATGGGGATGTGCTTGTCATTGAACGGGCGCAGTATACCCGCCATACAGTCCATATCAGCCATAAGTGCCGTGTTCTCGGGTGTGCCTTTGATAAGCGCCTGCCTCGGGTCAAAATCGGTGTTCTTGCTGAAGAATGATTTGGAACGTCCCCCCAGAGGCGAGAACCAGTGCCATGTGAACGTTATAAGGCCGCCCTTTGCTGCCCATTCCCAGGCGCGCTGCAGCGTGCCGCGGTTCTCCTCCACCTCGGTGATGCATTCCTCATCCGTATCAAGATAGTTTATATTCGGTGAATAGGAGAGCAGCTCAAAGCCAAGCAAAGCAGGCTCCTTTCCCGTGATGTCGGTCATGCGCCGCAGCTCTTCCTGCGCCATGGTCTGTGTGTGCTGTCCGGTGATGATCTTCTTTCCGCTTATCTCATACAGATAGTCAAGTACGTTCCTGACCTCCTGCACTGCATTTTTATCGGATGTAATGTAACTTTTCATATCGCACTCTCCTGTAAGGAGTATATTGACCGCTGCGGTCTCCTACATTATAGCACATCGTCATGCCGAAAGTCAACATGTGCAGCAGGCAATGATCAACGGATCGGCTGCGGACAAGCCAATGCTCCGAGGATAACATATCAGTCCCTCTCAAATGAACATCGGGTAACAGTCGGCTTTGCCGACCCGTGCCGCACATAAGACCGTCTTGCAGGCAAATATCAACGAATCGGCTGCGGACAAGCCAATGTTCCGAGGATAGTATATCAGTCCCTCTCAAATGAACATCGGGTAACAGTCGGCTTTGCCGACCGACCTTGACTTTTTTGCCGTTATGGTGTAGAATAAAGACAATCGGGGAACTGCGATATCACCCCCTCTCATGGTTCACGGGAGATTAAAATAAGTTAATTTTTGGATTAATTTTTGCTTGAACTATTGATTAATCCTTTGCCTCGTGATAAAATATATACAAATCAAGACCCACAGCCATGAGAGGAGAGCACTATGAAAAAACTTACTTCGGCACTTTTTCTGTCACTTATCTGCATCTCGTCATTTACGGGATGCGGCGCATCGGCAAAGGCGGACTATGAAAGTCCCAAAGCGGTGATAGAGGCACACAATGCCATCCACACCGAATGGGAGAACAATCAGCTCCACGATGATCTTGAGGGAAAGACCTTTAAGGTCAAAACTACCGAGGCGCTTGATAACTCAAACGCTGCAGCGGAAACGGGTGCGGATAAAAAGACCGACAAGTCCGCAAAGGGGAAGCTGGACGATCACAAATGGGTATGTATACCCTATTCCGATATCGAAACGGATGTGATGCTCTGGCTGACCGATGAGCAGTACGCAGAGATGAAGTACAAAAAAGGGGACACTCTGGTACTGGAGGTAAGCTTCATCGCGCAGCGCGGCACTAAAAATGGCAAACTCAGACAATACTATATCAACGCCATACTCCCCGAAGAATAATACATAAAAGAGGTGCATCATGAAAAAGATCAGATTTATCGCTGCTGCTCTGTCGGCTGTCCTTCTGGCAGCTCCCGTGAACGTTTCCGCCGCTATAACTTCCGGCTCACCCGCCATAACTTCCGGCGCACCTGATAAGGGATACACCGCTCCCGCTGTCATGGGCGGATGGACCTACAGCGGCTCGGCGACCCTTGGCAAGAACCCCGAGGCAAAGGCGGCTTTCCTCAAGGCGCGCAAGACTGCCGACAAAACGATAGAACCCGTGGCATAT
>JAFPPJ010000064.1 GCA_017410745.1 Oscillospiraceae bacterium | reverse complement strand
TTCATCGGATATAATGGAAAAGGGCATCGTGCTCACGGGCGGCGGCGCACTCATACGCGGCATAGACGAGCTTATCTCCCATGAGACAGGTATGCCCGTGCATATCGCGGAGAACCCGCTCGACTGCGTAGCAGCAGGTGCGGGAAGGGTGCTCGAGGACAAGGAGCATCTGCAGGATGTGCTCAGCGAGGACGCCTGAGCGCAGCCATATCTGTCATACAGTATATCCTAAGGGGAGGTGTGCCGTTTGCATGATTTCTTCAGGAGCGTAAAATTCAAGATAATACTCGCGCTTACGGCACTTCTCACGGGTGCTGTGATATATTCTGTCACCACGGAGGGCTTCTCCACCACGAGCTCGTATCTGTTCGAGATGCTGTTTGCTCCCGTGAAGGCCGCTTCAACACGGCTTTCGGAGAGGATAAGCGTATCCCTCGACATGGTGATAAATGCAGAGAAATACTACAATGAGAACAAGCAGCTAAAGGAGCAGATAGGTCAGCTCTACGGGCAGATGGTGGACTATGACCGTCTTGTCAATGAGAACGGCGACCTGCGTACTATGCTCGGGCTGCAGGAGGAGCATGAGGATTACCGCTTCTCTCCGCCGTGCACGGTCATTGCCCGTGCCACCAACGATCCCTTTGCGGCATTCACGGTAGACAAGGGCTCGGACGACGGCATAAAGCCCGGCGATCCGGTCATAACACAGAACGGCATCGTAGGCGTATGCAGCGAGGTATCACCCGGCACTGCAAAGATACGCACCCTGTATTTTCCCAAGACCTCTGTGGGCGCATACACCGTTCGCACCAAGACAGACGGCCTTGTATCGGGCGGATACGAACATTCCGCCGACGGCAGGGTCAAATTCGAACATATCGACAAGGATGCGGATATAGCCGTAGGCGACATAGTAGTCACCTCGGGCAGCGAGAACTTCCCTGCGGGACAGGTGGTAGGCGTGGTGGAAAGCGTCGCTATGGAGACAAACGGCCTTTCACAGTACGCCGTGATAGTACCCGCAGTCGATCCCCGCACGGTGCAGGGAGTATTCGTAATAATAGACTACAGCATAGACGAAGCCACTGCTGTAAGGAATGAAGCCAAAAAGGCAGAGACAGAGCCGGGCGGTGATGAGCCGTGAAAATGAACATCGAGCTAAAGGCACGCAAGGAGCGCCGCTATTTCGTGATACGCGTGCTGTTCTATGTCTTTCTGATGATGTTCTCGTATATACTGATGCTGACGGTACATACGGGTCTGCCGCTCCCCTGTATGCTCATTCCCTGCGCGATGTGCTTTGCCATGCGCGAGCAGCCGCTTAGCAGCGCAGTATTTGCGATGGTGTGCGGCCTTTTCCTTGACAGTGCATACAATATGCTGCCGGGGCTGAGTGCGGTCATAATGATGTGGACGGCTCTCATGGCATCGCTGCTTGTGAACAATCTGCTCAGGCGCAATCTCATAAACTTCATATGGATGGACGCTGTGGCCTGTGCGGTGCACGGCGGGCTCCACTATGTGCTGTATTACTTCATATGGGGATATGACCCTACCGGGGAGATATTCCTGCTCGTATTCATACCCGAATTCCTCATATCAAATGCCGCAGGGATACTGCTGTATCTGCTCACGGGCATCATAACACGGCGCTTCGGCACTGTAAATGAGCACTACATCGAGGAGAAGAACGGGGATATCGTAAGAGAATGATGAAAGTCACTGCGTAATCGTTTACGTCACCTATAAAAATCTTCATGGAAAGAAGGATCGAAATGATAAGACACATAGTAATGTTCAGGCTCAAGGACACCGATGTCAGCGCAGCCGAGAACGCTGCTGCAGCAAAGGCAAAGGCAGAGGCGCTTCCCGCTGTGATCCCGCAGATACGCGCTATGGAGGTGCGTCTCAACGCTCCCTCCGCAGATCAGAGCAACTACCATATCGCACTGATATGCGACTTTGACTCGCAGGCGGATCTCGATGCATATCAGGTGCATCCCGAACACAAGAAGTTCGGCGGCTTTATCGCAGGCATAAGGGAAGACGGCGGAAGAGCCTGCATCGACTATGAGATCTGAGAGGTGACCGCATGGATATAAGTGTACGCAGCATAAAGAAGGACTACATCAAGTGGGACTGGCAGGCAGGCAAGAACGTTCCTTTCTCCGACGAGATGACCATATTCACACTCACCTCGGAAAAGGCTGTATACGCCCTTGCTGCCATAGAGAGCGGGCATCTGTGCCATGTATTCTTCGGCAGACGCACCGATGACGAGGATCTGAGCTATCTGCTCCGCCTCGGCGAGAATCCCTATACCCCTAAGGTCAACGAGCGCGAAATGGCGACGTTCATGGACAATACGCCCTTTGAGTACCCTGTATTCGGCACGGGCGACTACCGTGAGAGCGCTTTGATGATACGCGACAAGAACGGCTGCACATCCCTTGATCTGCGCTATGCAGGCTATGAGATAACCGACGGCAAGCCCATACTCGAGCAAAAGCTCGAGGACTGCACCGTCCGTCTGCCTGCCACCTATGCAGAGGATACACAGGCCAAGACCCTCGCCATAACTCTGAAAGAGCAGCACACAGGGCTTGAAGTGGTACTGTACTACACCGTATTCGAGGGGCTCGATGCATTCACAAGGAGCGCTGTCATAACCAACAAGGGCGATGCGGACGTGGATATCCTTCGTGCGATGTCCGCAGCCATCGACTTTGATTCAAGGGAATACGACTTCATCACGCTCAACGGCTCATGGGCAAGAGAACGCGTTATAGAGCGTTCCCGCCTGCATAAGGGCAAGCAGGCTGTGGATTCCATAAAGGGTGAATCCTCGCATCAGTCAAACCCGTTTGCTGCCATAGTTTCCCACAATGCAGACGAGAGCACAGGTGAGGCATACGGCTTCAATCTGGTATACAGCGGCAACTTCACCGCCTGTGCGGAGGTGACGCAGTTCGACCGCACCCGTTTCGTGATGGGCATAAACCCGCTGGATTTCTCGTGGACGCTCAACCCCGGCAGCAGCTTTACAGTACCCGAGGCTGTGATGGTATATTCAAGCGAGGGCATAGGCACGATGTCCCGCACCTTCCACGACCTTTACCGAAGGCATCTGATACGCGGCATATACAAGGATACACGCCGTCCCATACTCATAAACAACTGGGAGGCCACATACTTCAACTTTGACGAGGAGAAGCTCTACTCCATCGCTAAGCAGGCGAAGGAGCTCGGCATAGAGATGCTCGTCATGGACGACGGATGGTTCGGAAAGAGAAACTCCGACAACTGCTCGCTGGGCGACTGGTATGTAAACGAGGACAAGCTCAAGGGCGGCCTTGCCAAGCTGGTAGACCGCGTGAATGCGCTGGGCATGAAGTTCGGCATATGGTTCGAGCCCGAGATGATCTCGCCCGACTCCGACCTGTTCCGTGCGCATCCCGACTGGGCTATACAGTCCCCCGGCCTTCCTCTCACAAGGTCACGCGATCAGTGCGTGCTCGACTACAGCCGCAAGGAAGTGCGCGACTGCATATGGTCGCAGATAAAGGCCATAGTTGATAATGCAAATATCGAATACATCAAATGGGATATGAACAGGCAGCTTACGGAGGTATGCTCCTCTGCCCTGCCCGCTTCAAGGCAGCGTGAGCTGTGGCACAGATATGTGCTCGGCGTATACGACCTGCAGTGGAGGCTCACATCGGAATACCCACATATACTGCTTGAAAACTGCTCGGGCGGCGGCGCCCGCTTCGATCCCGGCATGCTGTTCTACTCTCCTCAGATATGGACATCAGACGACACCGATGCTGTGGAGCGTCTGAAGATACAGCACGGCACATCCATGTGCTATCCCGCATCCGCTATGGGCGCACACGTTTCGGACTGCCCCAACCATGTGCTCGGGCGCAGCACCGACTTCAACATGAGGGGCGATGTGGCTATGGTGGGAACATTCGGCTATGAGCTCGATGTGACGCGCATATCCCAGGCTGACAGGGATGAGATACCCGCACAGATAGAACGCTTCAAGAAGTATAATCCCATCGTGCGCACAGGCGACCAGTACCGTCTCGGCAATATATTCGAGGACAACACATGGGATGCATGGATGTTCGTGGCAAAGGACAGGAGCGAGGCTGTATTCACCTTTGTACAGGTGCTCAACCGTCCGAATTACCGCAGCCGCCGCATACGCCTTGCAGGACTTGACCCCGACAGGAAGTACAGGAGCAGTCAGACCGGCGAGATACACCCCGGCAGCACTCTCATGAACTGCGGCATAGACGTTATGCTAAGCGGCGATTTCAAGTCGGCTACGATACATTTTACTGCAGTATGACAGGGAGTATTTATGCCGCTCGAAAGAATGGATGATTTCTTCGCAGCCCGTATAGACAGCTATGATGAACATATGAAGACAACTATTGACGGTGCAGATGAATTCTATGCGTATACCGCATCTCTGCTCCCTGTATCTGCAGGCGCAGAGATACTCGATCTCGGGTGCGGCACAGGGCTTGAACTTGAACAGCTGTTCATCATCAACCCTGCTGCAAGGGTCACGGGCATAGATATGTCCGATGCAATGCTGCGTGCTTTGAAGGAGAAATACGCCGATAAGCACATCACGGCGATACACGGCTCATACTTCGATGTACCCTTTGGTGAAGACATATATGATGCGGCTGTATCCTCCGAGTCCCTGCACCACTTCACGGCGGATATGAAGGCCGGCCTGTATGCCAGACTGTACAGAGCGCTGAAGGAAAACGGATACTTTGTTCTGACGGATTATTTTGCTGCTGACGATGAAGAAGAACAGCGCCTGTTCGCCGAGCTTCAAAGGCTCAGACGTGAACAGGGCATCACAGACGGCGAGTTCTATCATTTTGATACACCGCTGACAGTGGAGCATGAGAGCGAAGCTCTGCGCAGAGCAGGCTTCACAAATATATCTGTAATGAAGCGGTGGGACACTACCTGTACACTGCTTGCAAGGAAATAACAAATATGCCGCAGATATGCATCTGCGGCATATTTACGTATTGATGCCGTTTATCGCCATTTATTAGCACTCTCGCATTCACTCTGCTAATTTTCACATAACTATCACATTGCTGCTATTGTGATTTCACAATAGGGGTATATGATATAGACACTTCAAGGGAGACGGTTACCGATGGATGATCGGTAACTCCTTGAAGACGAAAGGAGCAGATATTATGTATGTAATGCCTTTTTCAAGAATGAACAGCCTGCTTGATGCGATAGGCGGCACCGATAAGGATTTCTACGACGGCGAGGACAAATACACCGCCTGCCGCACAGATATACTTGAGGTCGGAGACAGCTTCGTGATGGAAAGTGAGCTCCCCGGCTTCAAAAAGAGCGAGATCGCCATTGACCTTGACGGCACTACCCTTACGATAAAGGCCGTACACGGCGAACAGGAACAGACGGAGGGCAGATATATCCGCCGTGAGCGCAGCCGCAGGGCATATCAGCGTTCATTCGATATATCCGGCATAGACACTGAGAAGATAAGTGCAAAGTATACCGACGGCATACTCATACTCACCCTTCCCAAGAAGAAGGCGGAGGTCCCCGCATCAAGGAAACTCGATATACTATGAGCATGAAGATATACAAATCAAAGCACGGCATCCTGTACAATGCTGTGCAACATCACGAATTTGTATAAAAGCACTTGATTTTTTGGCAAAAGATGATAAAATAGATTTAGCACTCAGGGATAAAGAGTGCTAAATCGTTTGATAAAGGAGATCTTATTATGAAGATAAAGCCACTTGCTGACAGAGTCGTTATCAAGATGACCGAAGCAGAGGAAACTACCAAGAGCGGTATAATCCTCACAGGCAACGCAAAGGAAAAGCCCCAGATAGCTGAGATAGTTGAGGTTGGCCCCGGCGGCATGGTAGACGGCAATGAAGTAAAGATGGAGCTCAAGGTAGGTCAGAAGGTGCTCGCTTCCAAGTACGCAGGCACCGAGGTCAAGATCGACGGCACAGAGTACACTATCCTCCGTCAGTCTGACATACTTGCAATAGTAGAATAACAGGAGGTTTATCATAATGGCTAAGGATATTTCATACGGTGAGGCTGCCCGCAAGTCTCTGCAGGCAGGTATAGACAAGCTCGCAAACACAGTAAAGATCACACTCGGCCCCAAGGGCAGGAACGTTGTACTTGACAAGAAGTTCGGCGCTCCCCTCATCACCAACGACGGTGTCACCATCGCTAAGGAGATAGAGCTTGAGGACGCATTCGAGAATATGGGCGCACAGCTCGTAAAGGAAGTTGCTACAAAGACCAACGATGCAGCAGGCGACGGTACTACCACCGCTACACTTCTCGCTCAGGCACTCGTTCGCGAGGGCATGAAGAACATCGCAGCAGGCGCTAACCCCATGATCATCAGAAAGGGTATCGCAAAGGCTGTTGATACCGCAGTTGACGCTATAAAGGCAAACTCCAAGCCCATCACAGGCTCTGCTGATATAGAGAGAGTTGCTGCTGTTTCCTCCGCTGATGACAATGTGGGCAAGCTCATAGCAGAGGCTATGGACAAGGTAACATCCGACGGCGTTATCACCGTTGAGGAGTCTAAGACCGCTGAGACTCTCTGCGACGTAGTAGAGGGCATGCAGTTCGACAAGGGCTATATCACCCCCTATATGGTAACAGATACAGAGAAGATGGAAGCTGTTATAGACGACGCTCTCATCCTCATCACAGACAAGAAGATATCCTCCATCCAGGAGATACTCCCTCTGCTCGAGCAGATGGTACAGTCCGGCAAGAAGCTCGTTATCATAGCTGAGGACATCGAGGGCGAGGCTCTCTCCACCCTTATCGTCAACAAGCTCAGAGGCACATTCACCTGCGTTGCAGTCAAGGCTCCCGGCTTCGGCGACAGACGCAAGGAAATGCTCCGCGATATCGCTGTTCTCACAGGCGGCGAAGTTATCTCCGAGGAGATCGGTCTTGAGCTCAAGGATACCCAGGTATCTCAGCTCGGTAAGGCTCGCCAGGTAAAGGTGACCAAGGAAAATACCGTTATCGTTGACGGCGCAGGCGACAAGAACGCTATCAAGGACAGGATAGCTCAGATAAAGGCTCAGATCGAGGTTACGACCTCCGATTATGACAAGGAAAAGCTCCAGGAAAGACTTGCTAAGCTCTCCGGCGGTGTTGCAGTAATCAAGGTAGGTGCTGCTACCGAGGTAGAGATGAAGGAGAAGAAGCTCCGCATAGAGGATGCTCTCGCAGCTACCAAGGCTGCTGTTGAGGAAGGCATTGTAGCAGGCGGCGGCACAGCTCTCCTCAATGCTATCCCTGCTGTAAAGGCTCTCACCGGCACACTTTCCGGCGATGAGAAGACCGGTGCTGAGATAGTTCTCCGTGCTCTCGAGGAGCCCGTTCGTCAGATCGCTGCTAATGCAGGTCTTGAAGGCTCCGTTATCATCGACAAGATCGTATCTGCTGACAAGGTAGGCTACGGCTTCGATGCATACAACGAGGTATATGTTGACATGATACCCGCTGGTATCGTTGACCCCACAAAGGTAACACGTTCTGCTCTCCAGAATGCGGCTTCCGTTGCTTCCATGGTACTCACTACCGAGTCTCTCGTAGCTGATATCAAGGAGCCCGAGCCTGCTGCACCTGCCGGCGGTATGGGCGGCATGGGCGGCATGTATTGATCCCATACACGAATACAAACACATAGAATCAATGCTCCGAGATCTCTCGGAGCATTTTTTTGTTCTATCATCTGATGCACATTGCTACGACGCCTTTCAGATACATTTCAATATATTCCTTTGTCAGCCAAGGGTATCTCTGACGGCAGGCAGTGACTGCCCTGCCCATATCTTCCCGTTCTTCCGCTGTATCTGCGCTGCCGACAGGATACGGATATATCATCGCATACGCACTGCACACACGGCTGATGTAGTCATCCGCCTGTTTAAAGTATGCTGTAAGTTCATCCAGTTCATTCTCACATATGTCAGGGAAATCATCATGCAGCTTTTCCAACGGGGTCTCTCCGCTCTTTTTATAACCTGTGCGCGTAAAGGAATCATACAGCTCGGATATACGTTCTGCATGGCACGGCGGCTCTGCGGTGATCGTATCCTCACAGTATGCCATAAGCTTTCCTGCGCCAAGTATCTTCTGTTCTTCTGTAGTAAGACTGTTCAGCTCCATTTCATCACCCCTGATTTATGTTTCACGTAGTATTTGTCATATGGGCTTATAGACGGTCATTTATGGGTTATCAGCCTGTGGTTTCATCATACAGTCTATTTAGGGCTGTTTTTGATATCCCGTACAACAACTACCAGAAATTCCACAAACAGAGGTATACATCCATAATCGAGCAGAAACGGCAGGAATATCAGAAACGGGTGTTCCTTGCCGAACAATGCGAGCATCAGTATCGCTCCCGACAATCCTCCGAGGAGCGGTGCGGGTGACGCTGCCTTCTCCTTTTTCACCCTGCCTATATATACGATGCGCCAGTTTATGAACGTGAAAAACACGAACAGGAAGCCGGTAACTATCACGCCTGCTATCTTGTCTGCGAGCATATATAC
>JAFPPJ010000063.1 GCA_017410745.1 Oscillospiraceae bacterium | reverse complement strand
GCGATACCCGCTGCAGCAATCTGCTGAACTACTACGGGGATGGTCTTGAGCGCTTCATCGTATACAAGACCGCCGCCGTTGGTATTCCACGCTGTCTGGAATTCAAAGATGATGATGGTCATAAGAGCGGGCTTACAGTTGGGCATCACTATGCCCCAGCATATCCTCATAAGCCCTGCGCCGTCCACCTTCGCCGCTTCTATCATCGCATCGGGTATCGTAGACATCGACTGTCTCATCAGATACAGACCCATAGATGTGGATATTATCGGGAGTATGAGGGCGGAATAGGTGTTTATCATTCCGAGAGTTGCCATTACCATGTACTGCATGATATAGAGTACGGTGGAGTTGAACAGGAGGGCGATGACAACCACCTGATTGAGGAATGCGTTGCCGGGGAAGCGGCACTTTGAAAGCACGAACGCCGCTGTTGAAGCGAACAGTACATGCAGCACCGTAGCCACTACCGTAACGAATACGGAGTTGAACACATTTCTCGAGAAGGGCACCCATGAATTGTTGGCGATCTTGAACAGATCCCTGAAATTATCCGTGGTGGGATCCATCGCATAAAGCTTAGGCGGCATGATGAATACCTCCTGCACCGGCTTTATGGAGTTGACCGCAGCAAGATATATGGGGAACACCATGAAAAGTCCCATGAAGAACAGCAGCAGGAATATGCCGATATCGTTCGTCCATGACTTTCCGACTCTCTTGTTGGAGCCCTTGGATTTGAGCATCTTCTTATGCTCTTTTTCTCTGCGCTTTCTCAGCGCCTCAAGCGCTGCGGCATTCTCCGCAGCCTGCAAAGCGGCGAGCTCTGAGGGCTTGAGATCCTTTTTCTTTTTCTTTGCCACTAAGCTCACCCCTTAGTCAATGTACTTGCCGAGCATCTTGCCGACAAGATTGTTGCACACGAGCATCACGAGGAACAGCACGAAGCATATCGCTGCGGAATATCCCATCTCATACCTTACCCAACCGTAGTCGAATGCGTGGGTCATGATGGTGTGTACCTTGTAGTCTGTGGAAGGGAAGCCCGCAAGGGTACGTCCCACGATATCCACCGTAAATGCAGCAACTATCTGCATAACTGCAGCGAACATCAGCGAAGGACCCATAGAGGGTATCGTGATGTATATGAGTTCCTGCCAGCGGTTCTTTATGCCCTCTATCGCGCCTGCCTCATACATGGACTTGTCTATGCCCTGGAAGCCTGCACGCATCGCAAGGAAGCCCGCACCCATGGATACCCACAGCTGTACCACGATAACACAGCCGAGCATCAGCGTGCCGTCCGTGAGCCACTGCTTTGCCGAATAGGTGAAGCCCAGCTCCATAAGGAACGCATTGAGATATCCGTACTGGTCGCCGGAGAATATCAGCTGCCATACGAAGTAGATGTTGCCCGCCATGGAGGGAGCATAGAACACCAGCGTGAAGAGTGTCTTGAGCGTGGGATGGAGCTCATTTATGAGCCATGCCAGCATAAAGCTCATGACGTAGCTGAGAGGGCCTGTGAATATAGCAAATATGAGTGTCGTCCTTATCGACTTCATGAATACATCGTCGTCAAGGAACAAAGTGTAGAAATTCTGGAAGCCTACCCATTTCGGGAAGCTCGCCATATCGAAGCTCGTAAAGCCCATAGTGAGCGACATTATAACGGGTATGACCGTGAATATGATGAAGAATATCATGAACGGTGCCAGCATGACATAGCACATATAGTTCCTCTTCATCTCATGGAGAGTATAGTCCCTTCTCTCCTTACGGCTCATTTTTCTCTCCGAAGGGAGCAGAATTTCCTTTTTAGCGGTTTTTTCTGCCAAAGCCTTACCCTCCTTACTCATCAAGGCCGAGGTTCTTGCGCTTTCTCTTTATCTCGGCGTTTATGTCTCTGTTGTACCAGCGGAGCTGCTCTCTTGCATTCTCATTCTCGTTTACAACAGAGCGGAAAGCATTCATGAGAGAACGTGTAACAACGTACGAAGACGGTGTGATCGGTATCTCATCGAGCTCATTGAGCTGTGCGTTTATCTTCTCAAGGTCGGACTTCGACCAGTTGAGCTTCTGCAGTGCATTTACGTTTGCTGTGTCAAAGCGTCCGAGAGGACCCATAACGCCCTCAACGTTCTGACCGTACTCTACCATGACATCATCGGATGTGAACCACTTGATGAATTCCCAAGCACCCTGTACGTTGTCGCAGTTCTTGAGCACTATTATGCCGGAGCCGTTGGAGTTTGCAGCGTGTGATACCGTGCCGTCCGGTCTTCTTGTGCCGGGTACGGGGCAGAAATCCCACGCGCCGCTTATTTCGGGCGCAGCCACGTTGAGCTGGTTGTAGAAGCTGTTGTAGTTCTGGATAACGATGGGAGCCTCACCCGTTCTGAAACGTGTGAATGCATCGTATGCCTGTGCGAACTGATATGTGGTATAGAACTTCGTCCACTGGTCGAATGCGTTTACCGCCTCAACGGAGTCAAAGTTCGTCGCGGTCTGGTCGTCATTGTAGTAGTTGACGCCCGACTGCAGCATGAGCATAGCAAAGGTATGTCCTGCCTCGGTCGCGGGTGCTACTGCATTTCCTCCCACATTCGCGGGAAGTATGAGACCGGGCTGCATATACTTTCTCTGGAGAGCAGGGAGCATATCTATAAGGTCATCCCATGTCTCGGGGGGCTGATCTATGCCGAGCTCTGCAAGAGTATCTGTGCGGTAGAACATCATGGGGAAGGCTCTTGATACGGGTATGCCGTAGGTAGAACCGTTGTACTGATAATGTACGAGTGCCTTCTCCTGGAACCTGCCCTTTACCTCGTCAAAGCCGTCCATTCCGTCAAGCGGCTTGACAAGACCTCTTATGGCAAGGTTTATGGGGAACTCGCCGCCCACGAACATAGCCACATCAGGGCCCTTGCCTGCAAGCACCGCTTCCATTATAGTACCCTGTACCAGGTTTACGGAAACGTCTATGCCTGTCTGAGGAACAAATTCCGATTCTGTAAGCTGCTTTACAACAGTGGTCTGATCACGTCCGAGACCGCACCATACTATGATGGAGTCGGATGTGCTGTCGGAAAGCACGGTATAATCCTCAAAGAACGAGCCTACGAAGCCTCTTGCCGCATAGCCCGCAGCCTTGAAGAAGTTCTCCTTTACGGTGGTGAACTCCTGATCGGCGGGAGCAAGCTCGATGAAGTCTATCTCAAGGGGCTGTTCCCTGTACTGCTTCATCCACGAGGAAACGGATGCGATATTATCCTTTATGGATGCGTTGGAGATATAGTTGGGTATCTTGTTCGGCTTCTTCACGCACTTGTCGAGCACATCTGCAAATCTCGCAAGAGTGGTAGCTTCCGAACCTGTCGAGTTGGAAAGGTTCTCTATATAAGCCTGCTCACTTCTGAGACTTTCGGATATCCTCTTGAATGCGGGGATAAGCTCGGGTATTTCCTTATGTACATAGTAGTCGGTGTATCTGTCGGGTCTCGGGCCTGTTATCATGAGTATCTTCAGATAGAAGTCATTTGCCTCCTCGACAACGCCGTCGAGCACCATCATGGAGCGGCCTATCTCACCGGGTACTGCCTCGAGGGTAAGCTCGTGAGTGCCCTTCTCAAGATACATATATGCAGGAGCGCCCGATTCATCGACTGCGGTGGTCATTTCCCAGTCGTTGTCGTAGTAGAACTTGATCTGCTCAAAGGGAGCGCTCGGCACCTTGCCGTCGATATAGAGCCTTCTGTTAGAATAGAAGCCTCTCATCTCATCCTGACGAGCCTTTATGCCCACCTTGTACCAGCCGTCGGCAGGTACATC
This sequence comes from Oscillospiraceae bacterium, assembly GCA_017410745.1. Lineage (GTDB taxonomy): Bacteria > Bacillota > Clostridia > Oscillospirales > Ruminococcaceae > Huintestinicola. Next base: position 5,506 of record JAFPPJ010000063.1, on the reverse strand, counting down.
CATAGTCCATGTTATAGCCTGACCGGAGGTGTCCCATGTGCCCTCACCGACGGTGTTGTACCTTTCCTTTACAGGGTCGGTGCTCACGCCCTCGTGATCCTCGGTCAGATAATTGCCTCTGTCATATGTGGGGAAAAGCGTCTGTGAATTGCTGCTCGAGAAATTCTCGCCCTGCAGCCTTATCTTCGGTGTGCCCGAATTCTTTGCAAGGTCAGCCGCAGACGGCATGACATATGCAGGCGCGCTCTCGTACTGATAGAGCTTGAGATACTCTATGGCCAGAGATGCCCTCTCGGACTTGAGCGTGATCTCATGAGTGCCCTTCTCAAGTATGAAGTACAGCGGCTCATTGAACAGACCCTCGGAATCCTTGAAGGGGGTGGTGATCCAGTCGGGAGCCTCTACCTGAGGCGGACGAGTCTCATTATTTCTCTTGTTGCGCTCTATGGCGCTCTTTGAATGCCAGCGGCGGGGAAGCTCTATTCTCGTGGCAGTGTCATAGGGGCTCTCGCCGTCTATGAGCACCGATATCTCCGTCGTGGTATTGCCGCCTACGATGGGATAATAGCACGCTTCTATATTGTATGCGCCTGTCTCGGGAACGTCAACAGTATATGTGACATATCCGTCCTCATTGCTCCATACTACCGCGTCTCTCGATTCATAGACCTTTGCCTCGACCTCAGCGCCGTCACCGCAGGATGAATAGCTCATCACTGTCTCGCCCGCAGGCTTCGGTGCGTTCTTCACATCCTCGAAGTATTCGGCATAGGTCTTTTGCTTGGTATAGCTTATCGTCGGCATCACATAATTCTCTGCGTATGCGACATCTGCCGGAACGAACGGCACGACACCGGCACACAGCACCAATGCTGTCAGCCCGGACAGCAGCCGCTTCAGACCTGATAAACCTGACAAAAGGCAGACCACCTTTCTACCCGGATGCATAGCATCCTGTATTCTCACAGACACAACTGTTTCTTTCACTCGTGCTTAAAAATACCGTCTGCGCCTGTGATATGCAAACCGCCCAAAATGGCGGTGCTGTGTGCATCTCACGGCAAACGGCTGAAATTTTACGGTCGACATGACGAAAAACCAATTGCCCGCATAGATATTATATCAACTTGTACAATAGTTGTCAAGTGTCAATAAAAAATTTTGTTGATAATAAATCATAAAATTTTGTTTATAATAGATGAAAACGTTATCATCGTTTCATGCACAATCACTAAATTTTGACAGTGTTAACTAAAATTTAACATTATAAACCATGTGTATTAAGTTAAACACTATCAATAAAAATCCGGGAAACTGTCGTTTCCCGGACATAGATCAGGAAATGTGCCCTATCAGATCTTTACAATAGTACCGACTGTGTTTGCATTCGCATTTATCGCATTGGACTCATCGGTGTCGATATGCATTGCGAGCTCATACTTATCGGATACTCTGCATACTACATCGCCGAGGATAGCGCTTCTGCCGTCTGTCTCTACCTTTACCCATACAACATCCTTGTCCTTTACGCCGAATTCCTCAGCCTGTGCGGGATTGAAATGGATGTGTCTCTTGGCAACGATAACGCCCTCGCTTATCTCTACCTCGCCGCAGGGGCCTACGAGCTTGCAGGGAGCAGAGCCCTTGATATCGCCGCTCTCTCTTATGGGAGCTGCAACACCGATAGAACGTGCATCGGTAGCGGAAAGCTCTACCTGGTTCTCGGGTCTTACGGGGCCTAAGATGCTGACATTTGCAAGAGTCCTCTTAGGGCCTACAACGTCTATCCTCTGCTCGGAAGCGAACTGACCGGGCTGAGAGAGCATCTTCTTGACTGTGAGCTCAGCGCCCTTGCCGAAGAGGATCTCTAGGGTCTCCTGTGTTACGTGTACATGACGCGCAGACGTTTCAACGATAAACTGTGACATTTTTATTCAACCTTTCTATAAATCCGCAAAGCGGTTATTTGCTATATTATGCTCATAAAGGTAGTGACCGTCAGGAACAGCACTATCAGAAGGCAGGGCACCGATGCGAAAAACGGCTTCCATCCGCGTGCCGCGCAGTAGTCATTCTGCTCGAACAGCTTCTTCTTCCCGGATATGACCGAACTTCCTTTTATTATAGTATACACGAAGGATGCCAGCCTTATCACCATATATATCACAAGGAAGATCATCAGCGGCAGGAATGACTGCATCATCTTCATCATGCCGTCTATATCGTTCTTCTCTGCCATCTTCATCATCGCATCGGAATCAAAGCCGTTCATCATGACCATAGCGATGGCCGAGAGAGTATTGTTCACGATATGCACGAATATACCGGGCAGCAGTGAGCCTGTGCGCACCACATACACCGCAAATACCACGCCTATCACGACCGCAGGCAGGCACTGTGCAAATCTCTGATGCATCAGTCCGAACAGCAGCGCCGACATTATCACCGCGAAGGTGTTGCCGTACTTGCGCAGCCCCTCAAGGATAACGCCCCTGAATATCAGCTCCTCCATGATAGGGCCTATCAGGCATATGTACAGATATATCAGGATATTGAGCCACAGCGGCCCCTCCATTTTGAACACACTGCTCATCGCGCTCGATGCCTCATTGGGATCGACGCCCGCAGCCATCGCTACGATCGATGTGATAATCAGCACCACTACCGATGCAACTATAGGCAGCCCCATGGAAAATGCCGTGATATTCAGCATATCCTTGCCGTCAAAGCCCTTTCGGGTAAGCATCTTGCGCAGGTCGAGCTTTGTCACAGCAAGTCCCGTGAGGAGTGCCGCCACATCCGCTGCCAGCGGGAAGAAGTACGAATATATCGCCGACATTATCGGATATGCCCTTATTATCTGCACACCCTGTTCGATATGCTCCTTGTCAAAGCCGCCTCCGATCACAGCACCCGATATCTTTGCCACCAGCGTGTTCACGCCGGAGAATACGACTACGAGCACTATGACTATGAGCCCTATCTTTGAATAGTGGCGGCGTATCTGCCTGAATTCCTCCTTAGAGGGCACAACAGTATTTGTATCCATGATCACCCTCCGATGCAAAGAGCGCTTTCAAGCAGGGCACGCGCCTGGGACATATCCGTCACGGAGGATGAATACATCCTTGCCACAGTCTCCCCTGCCGATACCTCATCGCCTACGCTGCGCTCGAAAAATATGCCCGCAGTCGGGTCTATGTCATCGCCGAGCTTTTTCCTGCCCGCACCGAGCGCAAGTGCTGCGAGCCCTACGGCTTCCGCCTTGACAGCGGTTATCCTGCCGCCTGCAGGAGCGGTGAATATCTCTTCGTAGCGGGGTACGCCCATCAGCGAATGATCCGTCAGTGCATGGGGATCGCCGTGCTGCAGCTCCACCATCTTCTCGAACCGCTCAAAGGCCTTGCCCGAGGAGATCGCCTTGTCGATAAGCGATGTCTCCTTCCCCGCAAGTCCGAGCATGGCAGCCGATATGCTGCGGCTTACCTCTTCCACATCGGGCGAGACGTTCTTGCCCATCAGATAGTCGCACGCCTCCGCTACTTCAAGAGCATTGCCCACGCAGCGTCCGAGCGGCTTTTCCATATCCGTAAGCACCGCCCTGAAGGGCATATCATAGCTCTCTGCAAGTGCTGCACACGCATCCGCGAGCTGCCTTGCACTGTGCTCATCCTTCATGAAAGCGCCGTCGCCCACTTTGACATCGAGCACGATGCCGTCAGCACCCGTCGCAAGCTTCTTGCTCATGACGGACGATGCTATCAGAGGTATGCTCTCCACCGTGGCAGTAAGGTCGCGCAGCGCGTACATCTTCTTGTCCGCAGGCACCATGTCCGCAGTCTGGGACATCACGCCGAAGCCTGCCTCCCTGACGGTGGTGATAAATTCCATATGGCTCAGATCCGTGCGCATACCGGGTATCGCCGACAGCTTGTCTATCGTGCCGCCGGTATGGCCGAGGCCCCTGCCCGACATCTTTGGGACATACACTCCGCAGGCCGCAAGCAGAGGGCCGTCTATGAGCGTCATCTTGTCGCCCACGCCGCCCGTACTGTGCTTGTCTATGCATATGCCGCCTATCTCATCGTGCAGATGCATGACCCTGCCTGTATGTATCATGCTGTCGGTAAGGTATGCCGTCTCTTCATCGGTCATGCCGCGAAGGCATATGGCCATTAGCAGCGCAGACATCTGATAGTCGGGCATATCGCCATTTGTGAAGCCGCGCACGGCAAGATCTATCTCGCCGTGCGTCAGTGCCTCACCTTTTCGTTTCTTGTTTATAATATCATAAAACATAATCACATAAGAGATCAGATCATTTTATGACAGTGTTCGGGAAATAGGTCGCAAGTATCTGGTCGTAAGTATAACCCTGTCTGCCCAGTATGTTCGCGCCATTCTGTGAAAGTCCAACGCCGTGGCCGTAGCCGTAGGTAGTGAACTTGAATATGCCGCTTTCTGCATCATAGCTTACGTCAAATGCCCAGCTCTTGAGTGCGTAGTGCATAAGACCTTCCCTGAATCTCTGTCCCTTTATGGTGACCTGACCGTCGATAGTCATATCATCCACATAACGTCCGTCATGGTAGGAGTCTATCCTTATCCAGTTCTCGGGCGTATCCGAAAGGGTGATGCCGCAGTATTTCTCGATGAGCGTCTTCATCTCGCCTGCGGTGAATTCCACCTCTATGCCCCAGTTGGGATCATAGAGCTCGTCTATCGGTGTTTCCACGCTCACCAGGTAGGGTACATTTCCGCCCCATACATTCACAGCGGAAGCTGTAGTTCCCGCCGAAGAAGCGGTGTATACCGTCTGTGCCACCTGATCGTTGTAGTATACGCACTGGCCGAATACCGCATCTACTGCTGCGATAGTCGCTTCGTGTACCCTGTGCTTTACAAGTACGGATGGAATAAGACCGTTGACATTATGATATTTCAGATAGGAGTATGCCGCAATAGCCTGTGCCTTGAGCGCCTCCTGACTGAATGAGGGCGACATCTCGGTAGCGCATATCATGCATACGAGCGTGTATGCGTCACACTGCTGCACCTCTCCGTCAAAGCGTGCGGTGAATATCTCCTCGCCTGTGTGTGCGGAGGGTATGAGCCATCCGCATATGGGCTGCTCCTCCGCGGGCGCATCCTCTGCACCCTCTGCAGGTTCTATCTTCTCAGCCTTAATTGTGTTGGGCTCGTCCTCGTCCTCTTCTTCCTCCTCTGCGGCGGACTGTTCGCTGTCCTCGTCTTCGAAATCCTTATCAGAAGCATCTTCGGACTTATCCTCTGCCTTGTCGTCGGATTTATCTTCTGATTTGTCCTCTGCCTTAGCTTCGGACTTGTCTTCGGGCTTAGCTTCCTTGCCCTGCTCGCTCTCATCAAAGGAAGCGGGCTCAAAGTCGGGCTTTTCAAGCTGGATCTCTGTCTCTGCCTCTGTTTTCTCGGGCTCGGCCTCGGCCTCCGGCTGGGGTATCGCCTTCGGTGTAAGGAAGGAGTACTGCAT
>JAFPPJ010000062.1 GCA_017410745.1 Oscillospiraceae bacterium | reverse complement strand
GAACAGCGCACTCTCATATGGATACATGACCACCTTGCACTCCCCACGGATGTAATGATCATGCTTATAGGCTATGCACACACCGCAGGCAAGGGAAATATGGCGTATATCGAGAAGACAGCCCTCGACTGGTGTGAGCGCGGAATAAATACGCTGAGCGCCGCAGATGAGGAGCTGATCAAGCTGCAGCATACCGACAGCTACAGCAGCCATATAGCATCACTGCTGAAGATATCACGCTTCACTGCCGCACAGCTCGAATGTCTCGACAGATGGGACAGGCAGAGCATAACCGATGAGATGATAATGAAGGCAGCAGAGGTATCGACCGAGAAGAAGCTGCGCATAGACATCAAATATATGGACGGCATACTGCGCAACTGGCAGAAGGGCACCTCCCCCGATGCAGCGAAGCCGCAGAAGAAGGATGAACCCGATGAGCAGGTCTACTCCGTGGCAGACCTCGAACAATGGATAATGCGTGACGTTGAGAGCGGAGATGAGTAAATGACGCGGCAGGAGATAAGGGAAATAGCAAGCAGGCGCATGGAAGAGCGCCGTTCGCAGGCGCTCGAACAGGCCGAAAGGCGGCGCGAGGAGATAGAGGCAAAGCTCCCCCATGTGGCGGAGATGCGCCGTATGCAGGCTCTCACAGCATCCGAGCTCACCGCAAATATGCTGTCAAATGCATCGCCCGCAGAGAAGCAGGCGAATTTCGAGAAGATACGCAAGAACAATCTCGAGTGCTCCGCGCTCATAACCAAGGCCATCACCGATGCGGGCTATCCCGCAGACTACGACAAGGTGAAGTACCGCTGCGAGCTGTGCAATGACACAGGCTCTACCCTCTACGGGATGTGCGACTGCTTCAGGCGGCTCATAAGCCGTGTGGCGGCAGATGAGCTCAACCGCACGGCCAATATGCCCAATGCGGACTTCGGCCACTTTGATGTGGAGCTGTACAGAGGTGTCAGCAAGAACGGCACGGATGCCTATAAGACCATGAAGAAGGTGCTCGCAAACTGCATCGCATATGCCGACAGCTTTGATCCTAAGTCCTCGGAGAGCCTGCTGTTCATAGGCTCGCCCGGTCTTGGCAAGACACATCTTTCCATCGCCATCGCGCGGAAGGTCATAGAGAAGGGATACAGCGTGGTCTACGGCTCACTGCTCGACAGACTGCGTGCCATAGAGGATGAGCATTTCGGCAGGGCGCAGGGTGATACACTGTCTATACTTCTCGATGCAGACCTGCTGATACTCGACGACCTGGGCACAGAGCCGTCGGGTCAGTTCTACGAATCGACGCTGTACAACATCATAAACACCCGCATAAACACGGGCAAGCCCGTTATAATAAGCACGAACCTGAGCGTGGCACAGCTGAGCAGCACCTACAACGAGAGACTCATATCCCGCATGATGTTCGCATATAAGACAGTGGCATTCGTTGGCGATGACATCAGAAGAAAAATGCGCTGATACATTACCTATCCGGAGCAGTAAGGAACAGTTTATCTATGGGATATTACCCGAACAGATACTAAGAGATAAGCCTATCTCCGGTATCAGCACATATTTATCAGAGCCATAGGTGGGTGCAGGCTCAGCCTGCTTATCTATAGGATATGACCCGAACATATAAGCAAGCCTATCATATATCAGCACATATGCATCAGACTCAAAGGAGGGTGCAGGCTCAGCCTGCTTTGGTATGAAACTCGAAAACGAAAAGGTAAACCGGAATAAATACTATTTCGTCGGCTATTCTCCCGAATCGGACAAATACGTCCTTGCTTGCACGATCACCCGGATCGCCTGGTATAACAGGTATTATGAGATATCGAAAGAAGAGTATGACCTGTTCGGTTCTGCCGAGCTGGATGAGTTGGCAGATACTCTGTATAGGCAAGGCACTGATTCCGAACGTTTCTTATTCTCCGAGAAGAAGGAAGAAAACGATCAAAGACAGCCGGAATTGCTGAACAGATCCTGAAGGCAGGTGCCGCAGGGGCATCCGGGCCGGCTAAGGACATAAATTCATCAAAGCACCTTGATGATATCTGCATCAAGGTGCTTTTCCGTGTGATATAGCGGAGGGCGGACAATAATGCGGCATACCCGCACATGGCAGGTAAGCCGCAGAGCATCAGAGGCATTTCACCCAGGTGGTCTCATCATCGCCGAACATCAGCCCGCCAAAAGGCTTGACCTCGCCCGTATCGGCAAATCCCAGTTTCCTGTGAAGTCCGGCAGACGGCAGATCGTCCTTTTCAATATACGCATAGATATACTCACCGCCGTTTGATATGCGTAAGATGCGGTCAAAGCCCTTGCGGAGCATTTTGCTCGCTATCCCTCGCCTGCGGTATGCATCCCCCACGCAAAGATCGCCAAGATACCAGCCTCTCGGGTCATCGGGGTCTTGCAGAAAGTTCACATTGCCCGCAACCTGCCCTCTGCAAAATGCCGTCACCGTAAACCAATGTGCCTTCCAGTTAGTACAGATACCATTCTTCCTTTCAAACCACAAATGCCATGCCTTGCTCTCGTGAAGTGGTGCTTGCAGCTGTTTCGTTTCAAGGCATATGCAATCTGGCATAGGGCTGCGCTTGTCGAATATCTCATAGCGGATATCCGTCAGCGTGTCTGATGAATAGACTTTTGCAGGACTGCCGTAATCGGTGATGTCAAGCCCGTACTCTTCAAATCCGCAGCGCTAATAGTAGCCGATGAGATCGGTGGTGAGATAGGCGGTGTCATATCCCATCTGCCCGAGCATCTCTCTTGCGTGGTCGAGCAGCGCCTTGCCGTAAAGCTCGCCACCCCTGAAAGCAGGGTCAACAAAAAGTGTAGTGATAAACGGCGAAAGGGACGTGTGAATGGTCAGATGATCCTGCTTGTCAAGCTGATAGAAGCCTATTATCCTTTGCTGTCGGTCCCCCGAATGACCGCCGTACAGCACCCACGTCTGCGGAAATCTCTCCGCAGCAACGCTCTTGTCGGCATTCCCGGCAAAGCTGTCATACACCTTGCCCCAATTCTCCCTGCAGTAGGCTTTGACCTTTTCACACAGGTCACTATCGTTCTTTACAGATAATATTTTCATTCATACTCCTTAATGCGGTCTTACAAAACAAAAAGCGTCCCCGATAACGAGAACACTTGGATTTCTTCATATCACATCCGGCCCTGTGACCGCATCAAGGGACTTGCCGTCTCCTCTTCATTCGGATGACAACATAAAGTGAATGATAGATATTCTCGTATCTGTAAGCATATTCATATCATTCACCTGCCTTTCAGTTGACAGAGATATCATATCACATATTTCCCCATCTGTCAATAGCTTCCGATAAAATATGCAGAATATCCCCGATTTTACATGAATATTTGTTCATATGTACAATTATAGTATATAGCTATTGACAAGTGCATCCGCAAGTGATAATATGAGTATAGCTCAGAAAAGACAACGCTTCATCGGATGGAGCAGTAAGGGGGGCATATATGACAACAGCGATAACAGTTATAGTAGACAATATCCCAAGCGGAGACATCAAGGGCGAATGGGGCTTATGCATACTGGCAGAGCACCGCGGCAGCAAGATACTTGTGGATTCGGGCGGCACCGCTCTTTTCCTGAAGAATATGCAGAAAATGGGCATAGACTGCGCTGATATAGACTATGCCGTGCTCAGCCACGCCCACTGCGATCACGCAAACGGCTTCCCTGCATTTTTCGGGAGCAACAGCAAGGCAAAGCTGTATATCAGGGATAAAGCCGGTGAGGACTGCTACGGCAAGATACTGTGTTTCAGGATGTATGCGGGTATGCCAAAGGGTATGCTGAGCAAATATCCCGACAGGATAGAAAGAGTATCCGGCGACTATATGCTGACAGACGGGGCATACCTCATCCCGCACAAGACAAAGGGGCTGTCAGAGATAGGCAGGCGCGACGGCATGTGCAGGAAAACGCCCGACGGATGGATACCCGATGACTTCTCGCACGAGCAGAGCCTTGTACTGGATACGGACAAAGGTCTTGTGATAATCAATTCCTGCTCCCATGGCGGTGCTGTCAATATCATAAACGAGGTGCAGCAGACATTCCCCGACAAGAAGGTCTACGGGCTCATCGGCGGATTTCACCTGTTCAACAAGCCTGGCAGTGAGATACGCGAGGTCGCACGGAAGATAAAGGAGACAGGCATAGGATATGTATGCACGGGGCACTGCACGAAGAACAGGGCATACAGTATCCTGAGGCAGGAGCTCGGTGACATTGCGGTGCAGATGAAAGTCGGCTACCGCAAAGAGATATGAGAACAGCGTCCGCTTGTGCGGACGCTGTGTCTTATTCTACACCCTTTTTCCTGTATATCAGGACGAAGATGAGGAGTGCTATCGCAAAGTTCGCGGCTATGACGCCGATACTCGATGCGGATATGCTCTGTGACGAGCCTATGCTGTTTATCATCTCGCTTATCTGCTGTGAGTAGGTAAAACGTGCTATCTTCTTCACGGATTCGTTGAACATGGATATCATGGGCAGGAATGAGAACACTGCCATCACGGGGATGTACATGGATGTAGCCGCCATCATGTTCTTGCCGAATATGCCGATGACCGCTCCCGTAAGTCCCGAAAGTATGATGCCTGCGCTCATCGCTGCGAGGAACAGTGCAAGGTCTTTTCCCGTGCAGCCGCATGACCATGCGAACAGACCCGAAGCCGCAAGCCCCATCATAAACACATACGCGCCTATTCCCGCAAGATACTGTGCAGGGCTGACATTGCTCATGATGAGCACGCGCAGCGTGTTCTTCTCCTTCTCCTCGGATATGATGGATGCCATCGTGGTCAGAGGAGCCATTCCCACGAACATCACCGCGAACAGCTTTGCGAAGAAATGCTCGGGCATATTCTCAAGCGTTATGGTATTCTCCATAACGAGCGTGAGTATGGGGAACATGACGAACTGTATGAGTACCGTCTTGTTCTTGAATGTGTCGGTAAGCTGCTTTAAGAATACTGCTGTTATATTTTTCATGCTGAGAGCTCCTTTCCGGTAAGCTTCATGAACACCGTTTCAAGATCGGGTTCGGTGGTATGTATTGTCACTGCCCTGCCGCTGCTGATAAGCTCTGCTATCCTGTTTGCGGCGGTCTTGTCATGAGGCATTGATGTGTCCGTGCCGTCGGCAAGGTGTATGCGCAGCTGCTTGCAGTCATCATATCTGCGGCATATCTCCTGCGGCTTGCCGTGCTCGATGATCCTGCCGTCGCACAGCAGTGCTATATGGTCGCACAGCTTCTCCGCCTCGCTCATGGTATGGGTGGTGAGGAATATGGTCTTGCCCTTGTTCTTCTCCGCGATGAGCAGCTTATGTATCTCGTTGGCAGAGGTGGGGTCAAGTCCGCTGGTAGGCTCATCAAGGAAGAGTATATCCGGGTCGGTCATGAACGCCCTTGCGAGCCTGAGCCTGTTTGTCATGCCCTTTGACAGCTTCATTGCGGGAGTTTTGGCGGCATCCGACAGACCCACCTTGTCAAGGGCAGAGTATATCATATCATTGCTGATGCCGTATATCCTCGCGAACACCTTCATATTCTCGTAGCAGGTGAGACGGTCATACACCCCGAAATCATCCATCATGATGCCGAAGCGTCTGCGTTCCTTATCGCCGAGCGCGCTGCAGTTGAAGCCGTTTATCTGCGCTCTGCCGCTGTCGGGCGTGAGCTGCCCTGTGAGTATGCGTATGAGAGTGGTCTTGCCCGCTCCCGAGGGGCCGAGCAGGCCGAATATCTCGCTGCCTGCTTCAAGATTCACGCCGCCGAGCACGGTATGTGCACCGAAGCGCTTGGTTATATTCTGTACTGATATTTTCATGTATTTTCCTCCTTTGCACGTCTGAGTGCCTCTTCAAGGTTCATATCCTCCTGCTTCTTCGACCATGATGATACTATCGTGCTTATGGTGATGCACACGCACGAGCATATGATGAACATTGCCCATGCCTTTATGTCGTCGAGCGGGAACCAGCCGAACATTGCGGTGAATGCGATCATCACGGCGAACACGCTCGTGAACAGCACTCCCATGCGCAGTGTACGGTTCATTTTTATGATGAGGCTGTCACTCATGAGAACATGGTTGAGTATATTTATTATTGCTATTGCGCCGAGGAACTGGAAGCTCGTGGCTGTGCCTATCCCCTGCCCCGAAAGCGAGAACATGGTAGAATAGCCGTATGAGCTGTCGCCGAACAGCAGCGTGAATATATTGAGCAGAAGTGTGAGTATGCCGTATATCATGAATGTATGAGTGAGAATGCTCTTTATTGCCGAACGCTTCATTGCCTTACCCCCAGTCGTGTCTTTATATCATCGGAATACTGCCTTGATACTATGATCTGCTCGCCGTTCTCAAGCGTCAGGCGAAGCCTCCTGTCAAGCTCCGAGCGAAGGGAGCGGATATATCGCAGATTTACAAGGCAGGACTTGCTTATGCGCAGGAAGCCCGCACCGCACAGACGTTCCTCGGTCTCGTACAGCTTCAGCTTCGTTTCGTAGCAGTCCTTGTCGGTATACACAAAGGTCTTCCTGTCCACCGACTCGATATACGCTATCTCCGATATATCGAGTATGAATGTCTCAGCATCCTTTATGACTGTCATCTTGCTGTCCATTATGCGCAGCGCTGCTATCAGCCTTTCTATATCCGGCGTGAGCTGCGGGCAGGTTATATGCACCTCTGCCTCCGTCAATGACGGGTCTGTACTTATGGATATTCTCACTCAATCACTCCCTCGGGTCGGCAAGCCGACAGCCATTTCGTTGAGGTTTACCTGCGAGGCGGTTTAGCTTGCGGCTCGGTACTCTCATTTGGATGTACATCATAGGCAAGGCCGACGGCTATTCGATACGCATTCGCAGCAAACCTGTTATACTATTCTCGGAACAGGGGTACTGTTAGGCTGTTTCGTTAAGTTATGCAGTGCCGTTCGGCGGTGTCGGATGTCGGCTTATTATATGAAACTGTTTCATTGATGCTATCATATCACATATACCGGAGCAATGCAAGGGCTTATGCGCGAGTTGCACCTATTCATGCACAAGATGCCAAAAACGCCCCACCTGATGGTGGAGCGCTTATGTTGGTGCGGGTGACAGGACTTGAACCTGCACGCTTGCGCAATAGAT
>JAFPPJ010000061.1 GCA_017410745.1 Oscillospiraceae bacterium | reverse complement strand
TTCCCAGACTGGATATATGCCGACTGTTCTGTTGCGACTTTGATAATAACCATAGCGACCATAGCGCTCGGGCTAAATCTCAACGGTGCTTTCATTTTCGTGCATATAGCAGATCCTGTTCTGATATTTGCATACTGGGCATACTTCTGCGATCACAGGGATGTAAAGAATAAAATGATACTTACCACCGCAGTCTTTCCGGTATTGTATACTATACTGGCGGCTGTGATACTAAAGGTCACTGGTAACTGTCCGTTCCCCGCTTCTATGGCACTCATGGGGCACACGCTGCCTGTGACGGTGCTGTGCTTGCTTTCGGTATATCTGCTGTTTATTGCCATAGGGTTCGCTTATCATTTTGCAAACAGAGCAGTAAGATCAAAGCTTGTTAGAAAGGCAAGCACATAATACACAGCATCGTGTATGAGCGTATAAGTGACATGAAGTTCATTGGTACGCTTGACAAATAAGAGACATAAGTGTTAGTAAAAAAAACGAATGTGATACATCTGCAAAAATGGAGGTATTGAAATGAGCAAGACTATCGACTTCAACAACAGCTTTTCTCCCGACGAGTTTTCTTCACTGAGCATATCATGCACAGCGGCAAATCTCAGTATTGCACCGAGCAAGGATGATATGGCGCATATCGAGTGCAAAAACGTGCCCGAAGGTTCATATGCCGAGGTCAGTGGCGGCACTCTCAGAGTAAAGGTCAAAGAGCCCGATATACTCGACAAGATATTCAACAGCCTTTTCTCGGAAACATCCTGCAGGATATTTCTGCCGGGCAAGCTCAGTGACAGCTTCGGCTCCGAGGAGAAGGTATATGATGATGTCAGCGTTGATATAGGTGTGGGCAACGGCAAGATAACGGGCGTATCATGTGTGAGCGCATCTGTAAGGACGGGAGCGGGCAACTGCAGCATCTCGGAAATGAACGTTCAGAAGCAGGTAAAGCTTGAATGCGGAGTAGGCAATGCGTCCCTCAGGAGCTTTTCCGCCGGTGTGCTTGAAATAAGGACAGGCACGGGCAATGTTGATGTGGACGGCGACGTATGCGGCCTTGATATAAGGGGCGGAGTCGGAAATATATGCTTTGACGGAAGAGTTGACGGAGACATCGACGTAAAGGGCAGTGTAGGAAATATCACGCTCAGGCTTCATGACAGACACGAGGGCGAATACAAACTCAGGACAGAGCAGGGCATGGGCAGGCTTAACGTAGAGTATGTGTGATAAGCGCTTGAGCATATATGGGGGATAAACAGGGATGATAAAGACAGTGCTTGAAAAGATAAAGAAGATACTCGGGATAATAATTTCCGTATTGCTCATAATTTCTGTACTGGCACTCGCAGCGATATTCATATACCACAGGGTAATGCTGTCAAAGGAAAATGAACTGCTGGGAGACTATCCGGGTCAGCTTGTCGAAGTGAACGGCCACAACATGAATGTGTATGTATCGGGCGAGGGCGATCATACTCTCGTATTCCTTGCACCGGCAGGTGACTGTACTCCGGTATATACCTTTGAACCTCTGTGCACTGCACTTGACAAGGACTGCAGAACTGTGGTCATCGAGTAATTCGGCTATGGCATGAGCGACAGGGTGGATGGCGCAAGAGACTACAAGACTATGGTGGATGAGTGCAGACAGGCGCTTGATAAAGTTGGCGTTGAAGCGCCATATATACTCTGTCCCTTCTCAAAATCGGGCATAGATGCGCTTATTTGGTCACAGAGCTATCCCGATGAGGTGGAGGCGATAGTGAGCCTGGATATGGCTTTCCCCGAGCATTATGACCAGCTTGATCTTTCCAACATTAAGGATCAGTCCGGCTTGATAGGAATTTTAAGAGCAAGCGGCATAATAAGGCTGTTTGTTCCCGACAGCTTGTTCCCCGAGGATATGCCGGCAGAGCGCAGAAGTATGGAGAAAGCCATGATCATCAGAAACTATAGCAACAAAGTACTTACCGAGGAAGTCATGGCTATACCTGCTGCCTGTGATATGATAAACAGCGGCAGCAAGCCTTCGTGTCCTATGCTTATATTCATGTCTGACGGCAGAGGCACCGATATGGATACCGACACATGGAGAGGCATAACATACAGCTATACCGATGGACTTGATGCTTCATACACCGAATTTGACTGTGAACACAATAAGCTTGTTGAAAAGTGCTCTGCAAAGATCGCGGATGAGATAAGAGAATTCACAGACACACTTGACTGATAACGGGGGATAATATGGAAGACTGGCTCAGACAGGTAAAGGACGGATGGAACGAAACGGCGGATTCACAGTGGTACAGGTCGCTGCGGACTGATGAGAGGATAGATGCGTTGGTAAAGAGCACCGAGACAGCCTTCCACCCGAAGGTGTATGACATTATAGGCAAGTTTGTTCCCGATATGAGCGGCAAAAGGATATTGCTGCCTTCAAGCGGGGACAATCATGCGGCATTTGCATTTGCGCTTCTGGG
>JAFPPJ010000060.1 GCA_017410745.1 Oscillospiraceae bacterium | reverse complement strand
TTCCTCTGTGCTGATATCGGAAGTGTCTGGTTTTTTTTCGGAAGGCTTTACTATCCTGCAGGGGATGGATACGTTGAATTCGCTGCCCTTTCCCTCCTCGGAATCGACTGTTATGGTACCTCCCATCATATCTACTATCTTTTTGGTGATAGCCATTCCGAGCCCGGTCCCTTGGATGCCGCTGACTGTGCTGGTCTGCTCGCGGGTGAAGGGATCAAATATCGTCTTGCGGAATTCGTCGCTCATACCAATGCCCGTATCTCTGATGCAGAATACGAAGGTCGTTTCCACTGCGTTTTCGGAAGGCTGTTCAGTGACACTGAAGCTTATCGTACCGCCGCCGGGTGTGAATTTCACCGCATTTGACAGGATATTGAGCAGTATCTGCCCGAGGCGGAGCTTATCTGTTATAATGTCCTCATGTATGATGGCATCAGTATCCACGATGAATTCAAGATGCTTTGACAGCATATCGGCCTGAGCGATAGTCTGTATATCCTTTATCACATCGGTAATGTGCACGGTGGTCGCATTGATAGTGAACTTGCCGCTTTCTATGCGGCTCATATCCAGCACATCGTTTATCAGCGACAGAAGGTGCTGGCCCGATACATTTATCTTGCCCAGATAGTCGCGTACCAGCTCTGTATTATCTATATGGGAAGCGGCCAGTGTGGTGAAGCCTATTATGGCATTCATGGGGGTGCGGATATCGTGGGACATATTATTCAGGAAAACCGTCTTTGCGCGGTTGGCGTGCTCTGCATCCACCAAGGCACGGGCAAGAGCCTTCCTGTTTTCTTCAAGCTCTTTGTTTGTCTGCTCGAGTTCGAGCCTTGACTTTTCCTTATCTGCTATCTCCTTCCGCGAGCGCTTTATATCGCGGATGAGCAGGAAAATGACTGTCCCCAGCACTGCAGATGCGATCACGATGAATTCTGCCGCATGGTCTTTCAGTACATCAGTGAAGCCATAGGTATACAGTTCATCGGTATAGCGGTATGCAAGATTCTGCGCATATTCGCTGCCTGTGACAGCTATCCCTCTGTTTAGCAGTTTCAGAAGCCCTTCGTTGCCTATCTTGACACCGAAGCAGCGGTCATCGTTCTTGCTGATGTGGCGATGAGAAAGACTGCGGTATTCACTGTTTTTCAGAAGGTCGCCCGCTCTCATGCCATTGAGGGTGGTGGCACCGACTTTGCCGTTGAGCACGGCATCAAGGCACTCCTCAATGGAATCGCAGAGTACAATCTCCGCATCCGGGAAGCCTGTGCTGACGTAGTAATACTGCATCTTGTTGTTCTTGTTGACTGCAAAGCGGCTCACAGTATTGTCATCATATTCGCCGCTGAAAACAAGCTCCGTGGGAGCGGATATGACAGGACTCGACTGATAGATGCCGTTTTCCTCGGAGTAGTACAGACCTCCGCCCACAGGGAAGGCTGCATCGATGGTATCGTTCTGCATCGCGGATATCATATCGTCATAGCTCTTGAATCCCGTGTATCTGATATTTATCCCGCCAAGACCCAGTTCATCGAATATCTCGGGGATAATGTCCTTTATGATGCCTGTGACATCCCCATCCTTGCCGGTGTCACTGTATGGAAGATAGTTTTCGAGATAGCCTATATCAAGTTCACTGTGGCTATCAGCCCACTCCTTTTCGGATACGGAAAACGCCCTTGATGAAACGCTGGCAGGGTAATATTTCATATTCAGTGAATTCAGGTAGTTGGGCTCCTCGGAGGAGAGCATGCTCTGTGCGGTATTTAGCTCCGACAGGATATCGGGGCGGTTCTTGCTGACGCACAGATAGTAGTCAGATCCGCCGAATGAGAACAGCACCTCAGCGTGTGCTCTGTCGTGAGCACCATCGCCTTCCGCGGCGAGTATGTCTATCTCCTTTGCGTCAAATCTGGTGAAAAGCTCCTCGTAATCAGCAAAGGTATGTACCTCGGCATCGATGTCATGGGCATCAAGGTATTGCCTGAGCACATCCACCATAGCACTGTCGAGAACGCCTATCTTTTTCCCGACGAAGGATCTGGGATCCGTGGTGATATCTATATCCGTGTCATGCTTTACAAAGTTGTAGGATTCGCTGCCCATAGGAAGCTCCGGGTAGCTTATCAGTTCTTTGCGCTCGTCCTTATAGGCAAGTCCCGCTATCAGGTCGATCTCGCCGTCGAGCACCATACTGTAGATATCTCCGAAGCTGCCATAGACATATTCGTAATCCCATCCCGTGTATTCCGACAGTTTCAGATAGTATTCATAGGCATAGCCTGATTTTA
>JAFPPJ010000059.1 GCA_017410745.1 Oscillospiraceae bacterium | reverse complement strand
GTGCGAGCTTTGCTTCCCTGAGCCTGTATGCGTTGACATTGGTGAAGATGCTTCCCATTATCATCGAGCCTGCATTTATGCCGAGGAGCATCCCCTGTATGAAGTCAAATGCATTGTCCGGTATAAACTGAGGTATAAATTGCAGGGTAAAGTACAGTGTGATGGATACCGCTCCCACCGTGAACAGCCTCTTGCTGATGGTGTTGAGCTGTTGCTTTTCATTGGTGCTGACCTCCGCGGCCTTCATAAGATTCCTGTCCATATGTTCTCCTTTCGTGGCACTTTCGTGCTGCCTTCATCCGGGGCTCACCGCCCTTTCGTTGTACCCATCATAGCATGGAACGGCTCGGGAGTAAAGGACATGCTCCGTCTCAAAACGGCGAAATGATGCGATGGGACACACCATGTCACATAAAAAGATCAGTATTTTTGAGTGAAAGGAGAAGACAGCACACGATTCACAATGCATAATACAGAATGTTTCTCAACATCCCGTGTAAGCGGAAATGTTCTGTGGGCATGAGACAGGATGTGTCACATAAAAAAGGGAGCCGTTTCCGACTCCCAGATGAATATACTTGATACAGAACGCATGATCCGCAGCCAAAACGAAAGGGCTGCCTGATCCTTCATTATGCATTCTTATTCTCTTGCCTGAGTGAGACTGTTACTGTTCATCAAGCAGATTTTTCACGACCTTTGTGATGACAGCCCTGTTTGTGTGATGATCCCATGAGAACAGCACATCGCTGCCCTTTACGGGCTTTTGTGCAATATCATCGGACAGCTCTGCGGGTATCTGCAGCTCCCAGTAGCGCACCGTGAAAGTGCCGCCATCAATACTCTCCACAACGCCGAGATGCTGTGCAAATATCTGCATGAAGCCTTCCTGCACCTTGACCCTGCGGTACTGCGGGAATTCCCGGTTTATCTCCTCAAGGCGCTTTTCATCCCCCAGCTTTTCAAAGTCGGAGCTT
Source organism: Oscillospiraceae bacterium (assembly GCA_017410745.1). Taxonomy (GTDB): domain Bacteria; phylum Bacillota; class Clostridia; order Oscillospirales; family Ruminococcaceae; genus Huintestinicola. Next base: position 3,747 of record JAFPPJ010000059.1, on the reverse strand, counting down.
TCGATGAGCTTTCCCTTGTAGGAACGTGCTTCATCGGTCAGCGGAAGATACATCAGCGCATCAAAGGTATTTCCCTGCGGGTCGGTGATGCCGTATGCCGCACCTCTCTCAAAGCCGAACCTCGGATAGTAATCCGGCTCGCCCATAAGTGCTATGCCTGCGATACCCGCTTCCTTAGCAAGCTTTATCGTCTCTGTCATCAGGATACCGCCGATATTGTTGCCCTCGAGAGTGGGCTCTACCGCAAGGGGTCCAAAGGTCGCTATCTCATGCCTTGTGTCACCGTCGACTATCCACGCCCTTGTGTAGTAGACGGCGCCGATGATCCTGCCGTCAAGCTCGGCGATGCGGCTGATCTCCGGGATATAGTCCTCCGACTCCCTGATTATCCTTATCAGGAAATGCTCCGAGCAGCCCGGCCAGTATTTGTTCCAGAAGCTGCGCATGGTCATGAGCTCGGCAGCCTTATAGTCAGCAGGCGTTTCCGCTCTTATGATACATAGCTCTCGCCCATCTCTATATACTACATTCATTTACTATTCCTTCCTGCTATCCAATCGCCGAGCCTTTCTCGCCAACTCTTTTTCCTTTCAGACTGCTCCGCAGCAACATCCTCAGATGCAGTGTTGTCACTCCCCTGCTCTGTGGTCTGTTCCGGGATAATTGCTTGTTCGTCCTGCTCCTGCACCGCCAATCGCTCTTGGATCGTCCCGGCGTGGAGTGCCTGAGCTGCCCTTGCCATAAGCGGACAGCACGAGCGTCCCGCTATACTCTTTACTGATTACTAATTAATTTTCGTCGTCCTCGATGTCCTTGAGCTGGCTCATATACACCGCATCGGCGCTTGAGGCATTCTCGGGATGGTAGGTGCTGACCATCTCCTCCACGAGAGTGCATATATTCGGGTCGTTGCTGTATGCGGCATCCATGAGGGTGCGCAGGCCGTCAAGGAAGGTATCGGTGTCAAAGGGGATGGGCATACCGATGTGTATAAGGTCGTTGTCGGTCTTCTTGAGCCCCTCCTCTGCCATGAGCTTCTCCTCGTACAGCTTCTCGCCCGGACGCAGACCCGTGTATTCGATGCGGATGTCCACATCGGGCTTGTATCCCGACAGCTTGATGAGGTTGCGGGCAAGGGTGTCTATCTTGACGGGGCTGCCCATGTCAAGGACGAATATCTCGCCGCCCTTAGCATTGACTCCCGCAAGCATAACAAGGCTGACCGCCTCGGGTATGGTCATGAAGTAGCGTATGATATCGGGGTGGGTGACCGTGACGGGGCCGCCCTCTGCTATCTGCTTCTTGAACAGGGGGATGACAGAGCCGTTGGAACCGAGCACATTGCCGAAGCGCACTGCTGCGAACTCCGTCTTGATCTGTGACGGGTCGGGCACGAACTTCTTGTCGCCGCAGGAGTGCGTGAACAGCTGAGGTATCTCATCCGCACGTCCAGCCTTGATCATGGCATCGAAGCTCTGTATTATCATTTCGCACAGGCGCTTGCTCGCACCCATGATATTGGTGGGATTTACTGCCTTGTCGGTGGATATGAGCACGAAGCGGCTGCAGCCGTGTACCATAGCCGCATATGCGGTCTTGTATGTGCCGATGGCGTTGTTCTTTATGGCCTCGCACGGGCTGTCCTCCATAAGGGGGACATGCTTGTGCGCCGCCGCATGATATACGATATCCGGGCGATAGGTGGAGAACAGCTTGAACAGCTTGCGGCTGTCACGCACGGAGCCTATGAGCGTCACAAGGTCGAGCTCGGGATGCTTCTTCTGGAGCTCGAGCTGTATGGAATAGGCGTTGTTCTCGTACACGTCGAATATTATCAGGCGCTTAGGGGAATGTGCCGCTATCTGGCGGCAGAGCTCGGAACCTATGGAGCCGCCTCCGCCCGTAACGAGCACCACCTTGCCGTTGATGAAGCGGTATACCTCCTCGAGGTCGGGGCGTATGGGCGCTCTGCCGAGCAGATCCTCCACCGATACATCCTTCATGGAGCTGACAGTGACATTGCCCTTGACGAACTGGAGCATACCGGGGAGCTGCTTCAGCTCGCAGTCGGTCTCATTGCATATCTCAAGTATGCTCTTGCGCTCCTCGGGCGTTGCGCTGGGCACGGCGAAGTATATCTTGGATACGCCGTATTCCCTTGCCTTTTCGGGGATCATGTGCCTGCCGCCTACGACGGGCACGCCGTCAATATATCTCTCCCATTTGTTGGGGTTGTCGTCGATTATGCATACGACCTTTTCGCCGCTCTCGTTGGAATTGTTGATATCGCGAAGTATCATCTGTCCCGCAGCGCCCGCACCTATGAGCATGACCCTGTTGTACGCCTCATCATAGCGGTTCTTGCGCAGTAGCAGCACGAAGCGGTAGGAGAACCTTATCGCCACCACGAATGCGAACTGCATGGCACTTCCCACCACATAGTAGGATATGGGCATCCGCCTGAACAGCAGCGTGATGCCGATGATATGCAGCACTCCCGTTATCGCAGAGGACAGGATAACACGCATGAGCTCCTTATAGCTTGCAAACCGCCATATACTGCGGTAGAGCCTGAGTGCCATGAAGGTGGCAAGGCATACCACGGAATGTATGGGTATGTATTTGAGCCATGCCGCAAAATAGTCATGCGGTATCTGGGTATAATGGCAGTCAAAGCGCAGCCACAGCGCAGCGAAATACGAAAGATTCACTGCAAGAAGGTCATACAGCACAAGGAGTATGGTGACTATCTGCCAGTGCTTCAGTGAAATATGGGATCTTTTATTGGACATAAGGAACACCTGATGACAGGTGCTTCTACCCCCCCCGATTTTATACTTTAATGTGCTAAATTAACGTCGTTCTTTTTTTGTCTCATTGGTTTTGTCGCTGTATTTGTTTTTTTCGTATTTAGTATTATATCATATCATATGAAGAATTGCAATAGATACGACAAATTTCTGTTTCCGGTCATTATGCATCCTTCATTATGCACTCGTCTATGTATGCCGTCAGCTTCTCCGCCGCCTTTTCGTGGGTAGCCTCGGTGGGATGCCAGTCGGCAGCATAGCCGTCTGATGCATTCTGCGGGTCGAACCTGAATGCGTACACCTTGCTGTCGCCGGTGTCCTCGGTATAGTAATAGACCGCTTCCTCTATGCAGGGGTAGAGCTGGTCACCCATGATGCCGAGGGTACAGATGATATGCGCATCGGGATGCACCTCGCGGATGTGCTCGATAAAGGCACGGTACGCCTTGGTGAACTCCTCTTTGCGGTCGGGCTCGGTCTTCACCCATGATGCATCGTTGGTGCCGAGATTTATCACGACAATATCGGGATGCACGGCACTCTCCCAGGGGATGCTGTCGCACTTCTTCCCGCCGAAGGAGGAATAGGAAAAGCCGAACTTGTCGTAGTATTTAGGTATCACCTGATTTTTCTGCTGCACCTTGCCGTCGCTGTAGCCGGATATTATGCCATAGCCGCTTGCTGTATATATCTTTGAGAGGTTATGAAACGATATGGAGTTAAATTCAAATCCCTGCATAGTTCCAAATAAGCTAAAGTACCGTCTATAGTATGACTATATTTACTAGTAGTCTTTCTACGGGATAGTTTTACATAGTACTTATGCTGGAATTTTTTCCCGTCTCTGGTTGCCTTTACACCAATCGAACCATCATCAAGTACCCCTACAAATACTGTAGTCGACTTCTCACTCTTTAAGTCACGTTCCTTAAAAGAG
>JAFPPJ010000058.1 GCA_017410745.1 Oscillospiraceae bacterium | reverse complement strand
TGCCGTTTGATGATCATACAATTGCCAATCAGCTTGGTATAACAGAAACAAGGGTGCGCGGACTAAAAGAACGTAAACAGCTGCAGTATCCGTATAGTAATTATGATTGGAAAAAAGCGTTCGTTTCTCTTATCCCAAATGCACGCTATAATGATGTAAAGAAGCTCATACAGATGAATATCGGTGATGTAAACCTGCTCAACCATGTCAGGAATTATGTTTACGGCAACGGTTGGTTTGATGAATTTCAGCTCAATCCCAGATTGTTCCAATGCAGACTCGATTATTTCATCGCATTGTGTAAAAGCCTTAGTGAAGAGATCTCTTTTGACAAGGAAACAGAGAAAGCACTGAAAAAGCTGTCCGTCAGTGACAAGGAAATGTCCGCCATAGAAAAAATACTGTCCGGTTCATTTGAAGACGGAATGAGTGAACTTGTCAAGAATGCTTCCAAAGAAGTTATTAAGGAAGTTCTGAAGCTGATACCTTTCGGCGGTATCGCCGGAGATGCAGTCAGTGCATTGATCAGATTGATCGACAAATGATCATATCGAACGCCCCTGTGCTATTGCGCAGGGGCGTTCCTGACTCTATAAGCCAGTCACTATATACGGTCAGCTCCGGATGTCAGCCATTTCAGCGAGGTGAGCAAATTCCGTCTTGTATTCATCATCGTATATGTCGCAGCCGTGTATCATGTCAAGAAGCTGTTCACGGGTCGCCGTGCCCTTGTATTCACTATCGCGAAGCAGCATGCCGAATTCTGCCACAGATGCCGCAAACTGCATATCGCTGCTCATTTCGGGGGAATATGCCCCTTCGTTTATCGGGTATTCGAGCAGCTTGCTCTCATTGCCGTCAGGCTCCTTGTATCGTACCGATATCGTAAGAAGCTCGCCGTTTTCTTTGCCCAGGGATACGGTGTCATTGTCACTGTATTTGAGCCCCGATGAGAATTCCTTGCTGCTGTCATTGAAAATCACCTCATACAGTGCGGTAACGGTATGACCTGCCCCTATCTCACCCGCATCCTTGGTGTCATCTGCAAAATCCTCTGCGGCAAGCGCTCTGTTTTCATATCCAACCTGTCTGTAGCCCTTTATGTATGCAGGATTGAACTCTATCTGCAGCTTCACATCCTTTGCAACAGATACCAGAGTGCCGTTCATTTCTTCTACGAGCACCTTGCGTGCCTCACGTTCGCTGTCGATGTAGTAATAGTTACCGTTCCCGTTATCTGCAAGCGTTTCCATCTTGTTATCCTTGATGTTTCCCTCACCAAAGCCGAATACCGAAAGATATACGCCGCTCTTTCTCTTTTCCTCTACCAGTTCCTTCAGCTCCGATTCACTTGTCACGCCTACGTTAAGGTCGCCGTCCGTTGCAAGTATGATGCGGTTGATCCCTCCGTCTATGAAATGATCCGATGCCAGACGGTATGCTGTCTCTATTCCTGCCGCTCCGTTTGTAGAACCGCCTGCCTGGAGACTGTCTATCGCAGCAAGTATCTCCTGTCTGTCATCGCTGTCAGCACCATCGAGCACGATCCTGTCACTGCCTGCATATGTAACTATCGATACTCTGTCTGCAGGGGTGAGCTGGTCTGCAAGTATAGTGAATGAGCGCTGTACCAGCGGCAGTTTGTCGTCGTCAAACATAGATCCGCTCACATCTACCAGGAATACCAGATTCATCGGCTTGCGCCCTGAATAATCTATATCCTTTGCCTTTATGCCTACTCTCATCAGCTTGGCCTCATCATTCCACGGACAGTCGGAAAGCTCTGCTGTCACAGAGAAGGGCTGACCGTTCACAGGCTCCGGATAGCTGTACTTGAAATAGTTGATGAATTCTTCTATCCTTACCGCATCAGGCGGCACAGAGCGCCCGTTGTTTATCATCCTGCGCACATTTGAGTATGATGCAGTATCAACATCTATGGAGAATGTTGACAGCGGTTCTGTCACAGTGCTCTTGTATGAGTTTTCCTTTATAGCACTGTACTCCTCGGTGTTGAAATTGTCATCATAGTATTCTGCACTTTCTGTCTCACAGACTGCTGCCTCTTCATAATACCGATAAGTAGTAGCCTCTGTATAGCTATCATTGCTGTAAGCTTCAGCGGGAGCAACTGTAGTCGCCGCCGGTGCGTAGCTTGGATTTGTGCTCGATGCACATCCTGTAAGCAGCCCAAATGCAAGCAGATATGCCATATATCCGTGTTTTTTCATATGAACACCTCCGTAGGTTTTCTTGTTGCGGCTATTATAGCATATGAAAAAACGCAGGTCAAGCAATATGACAACATTGTCACTGTACACTGCTAAATCCTAATTTTTCTATTAATTCTGCTCCGCCACTTGTAAAGTGTCTGACATTATATGGTAATATTTTATGGAACGTTACTACATTTTATCAAAATTCGGTTAAAATCTAAAATGGCATAAAAAATACGCTGCCCATGAGGACAGCGTATCGAAATTTTAGCCGAGTGTAACGGTTATATCATTTACATCCTTGAGCTTGTCAGCGGGGATGTAGTTGGAATCGAGCTTTTCACCGTTGAGGATGATCTCCTTAACTCCGCTCTCAACATGAGAAGGATTGTTGAAGGTCATATTCAGCTTCTTGCCTCTGAATACCTTGAATACGGTGTAGCTGTTCCAGTCGGACGGGATGGAAGGCGCGATCCTGAGACCGTCTGCATCGGGGCGCATACCGAGTATACCCTCAACGCAGCCTACCATAACGGTAGAACCTGTACCTGTCAGCCAGTGTACATGAGAACGTCCTGCGAAAGGCGAACGTGTAGACTCGGTGAACTGACCGTGTACATAGGGCTCGAGAACTCTTATCTCTGCCTTGTCATTGAGAGAAGCAGGGGAGGATTCCTCGAAATACTTGAACGCCCTGTTGCCGTGACCGAGGAGAGATTCAGCTAGTATAGCCCAGCCCTGTGTCTGAGAGAATATACCACCGTTTTCCTTGGTGTCGGGATTGAATATGTGCATGAGCGCACCATCGAAGAAGTGATCAACGTAAGGAGGTTCGAGCAGCTTTACGCCGTAAGGAGTGTTGAGTATATCATATACGCTCTGCATTGACTTTTCAGCCTGTTCCTTGGAAGCAAAGCCGGATATAACGCCCCAGGACTGAGGATTGAGCCACATGTTTGCCTCGGGATCTGTTCTCTTGCCGACAATAGTGCCGTTATCGCGGATACCTCTGATGAATCTGTCTTCATCCCAGCACTTTGCGAGAGAGTCGCCAAGCTCGCCCTGTACCTTGTCAAGATATGCCACATATTCAGTGTCATTCTTCTCCTGTGCATAGCCTCTGAGAACGCTCATTGCGTAGTAGAGCTGGAATGCCACGAACGTGGACTCACCCTTCTTGCCCATTCTCAGGCAGTCATTCCAGTCTGCATGCAGACCTGCAGGCATATGGTGATCGCCGAGATGTGTCATGGAGAAGTTTATCGCACGCTTGAGGTGATCGTATACAGTACCTTCACCGCCGTTGGAGTAGAGGATAACTTCATCAAGGAATGCCTTGTTGCCGCTCTCGCCGATATACTTTACGATAGTCGGGAAAAGCCACAGTGCATCATCTGCACGGTACGAGGGATGTCCTGTCTGCTTTGCATACAGGGAGTTCTCATCGTTCTCGTCGGGACAGGGCTCCTGTCCTGCCTTGTGGTCGAACTTTACAAGAGGGAGACCTGCGCCGTTGTCAACCTGTGCGGAGAGCATGAAGCGTATCTTATCGGCAGCTCTTTCGGGATCAAGATGTATGATACCCTGGATATCCTGTACTGTGTCTCTGTATCCGTAGCCGTTTCTGAGACCGCAGTAGGTGAAGGAAGCAGCGCGTGACCATATGAATGTGATGAAGCACTGATATGCGTTCCATACATTCACCATATTGTTGAATGCTTCGGAAGGAGTGTTTATGCTGAAGCGGTCAAGTATCTCATGCCAGTGTGTGATGAGCTCCTCTATTTCCTTGTCGGCAGTGCTGTTATCGGCATATCTTGCAAGTATCTCATCAGCCTCGGCATTGTTCTTCTGACCGAGAACATATGTAAGAGTCTTTGTCTCGCCCGGTGCAAGGGTGATCTCTGTCTGAAGAGCACCGCATGCATTGCTGTTGTAATTGAGGGTATTGTCACACTTGCCGGATTCTACAGCGATAGGATTGCCGTATGTCCTGTATGCGCCGATGAAGCTGTCAAGAGAACCGTTGTATGCAGTTACTTCAGCGCCTGCAAGACCGAGGAAGCGCTCTCTGTGGTTAGAGCCAGTAGCGTCCTTGCCGGAGTTTATATTTATGTGCTGGAGTATCTTGTTCTTCTCGAAGGAAGTCTGAGTGATGAACTGCGTGTACTGCAGATTTACCTGATCCTGCTCATAGTTGTTCTCGGATGTGAATTCGCAGAAGCCGTAAACCGAAAGAGTACGGGGCTTGTCGGATACGTTCGTTATCTTGGAGTTCCATACCTCATAAGTCCTGCCAAGGGGAACGTAGTAAGTCACTTCGGACTTGATGCCGGAGTATTCAGCGGAGATCACGGTGTAAGCAGTACCGTGTCTGCACTCGCTCTTGTACTTGTCAAGGGGCTTGCCAACAGGCTGCCAGGATGCAGACCAGTAATCGCCGTCCTCATTGTCCCTGATATATACATATCTGCCGGGAAGTGCGATATTTGTGTTGAAGCGATAGCGTATTATTCTTCCGTTAGCGCCCGACTTTACAAAGCTGTAGCCGCCTGCGTTGTTAGAAATGATCGCACCGTATTCGGGGTCGCCGAGATAGTTAGCCCAGGGGGCGGGAGTATCGGGGCGTGTGATTACGTATTCCTTTTTCTCCAGATCGAAATGACCGTAATTCATTGAATACACTCCTTTTCT
>JAFPPJ010000057.1 GCA_017410745.1 Oscillospiraceae bacterium | reverse complement strand
TACGCACTATCCAATGCTCCGAGGATAGTATGACAGGTCTGCCGCAAATGAGCATCGGGTAAGAGTCGCCTTTGGCGACCGGGCTTTGCCCAATCGGGTAACAGCAGCAAAATCGTGCATATCAATGCTCCGAGGATAGTATGACAAGTCTGCCGCAAATGAGTATCGGGTAACTCCGGGCTTTGCCCGGTGACCTTGACAAATCGGTTTGTATGAGTTATAATATATATGTTTGTAAAAAAAATAAAGGAGACTGCCTATGCAGGTCATACCATATATAGAATACAGCCTGTATGAGATGTTCTTCATCTTCATATTCTGGTCTGTCATCGGCTGGATGATAGAGGTCGTTGACATGACGTATGAGACGGGCGCATATCAGAACAGGGGCTTCCTCAACGGGCCGCTGTGCCCCATCTACGGCGCAGGCGTGCTGATGATACTTGTGCTGTTCAGACCGGTCAAGGACACATATGTGGAGCTTTTCTTCCTGTCCACCGCACTGTGTACATCCTTTGAATTCTTCATGGGATGGTTCATGGAGACGGTGTTCCATATGCGATGGTGGGATTATTCGCATATGCGCTTCAATATCAAGGGCTATATATGCCTCAGGAACTCGCTTTTCTTCGGGAGCGGCTGCGTGGTCATGTATCACTGGTGCGAGCCCCTGCTTGAGAATGGCATACATAAGATGCCGGTGAGAGTGGGCTTTTTCCTGATAATCGTCATAACCGCACTTCTGGTGATAGATACCGCATCGAGCTTTTCCGCAGCGGTGAAGCTGTCCATGAGACTGAAGCAGCTCGATGATATATCCGCAAGGATGCTGAAAATATCACAGGCTACGGGCATGAGGCTCGCAGACGGCACACTGAAGGTCAAGAGCGGCATAGGCAAGGCAAAGGATAAGGCCGATACCGCGTATCTCAAGGCGCAGGATATGGGCAACAGCATAGTTGAACGTGCAATGGACGTGAAGGACAGCGCCGCAGAGAGAGTGCAGGACATCGCCGATTCGGGACGTGAGAACATCGAGCGCTTCCGTACAGAGTATGAGCGTCTCCGCGAGCAGTACGAGCAGCTCCTTTCCGCCGATGTGTCCGACCGTTTCCTCAAGCGCTTCCCCCGCCTGATGTCACGCAGATATAACCGTGCGCTCCGCCTGCTCAAGAGGAGACTGCATATACACCGCATAAATCCCCGCCATCTGTACTTCCTCAGAAAGGGCGAGCAGCCCGACAAGGACGAGGATATAGATATGAATATAGAGGATAACCCTATCGCCATAGAGCTCAAAGAGCCCGAAGAGGAAAAGGTATCCGAGACCTGACACCCTGCACCGCAGGGTGTTTGCTTGATAAGGAGAGAGACCTATGATAAAGGTTATGTTTGTCTGCCACGGCAATATATGCCGCAGCCCGATGGCAGAGTTCATAATGAAGAAAATGGCGGAGGATGCGGGCCGGGACGACCTTGTCATCGCATCCTCCGCCACAAGTACGGAAGAGATATGGGGCGGCAGGGGAAATCCCATCTATCCGCCCGCACAGGATATGCTTCGCCTCAAAGGGATACCCTTTGACGATCACAGAGCCGTGCAGCTCAAAAAGTCCGACTATGACTCCTATGACTTCATAATCGGCATGGACAGCATGAATATCCGCAATATACTTCGTATTACAGGCGGCGACCCCGACGGGAAGGTGCATAAGCTGCTGAGCTTCGCAGACTCCTCCAAGGATGTGGCTGACCCGTGGTACAGCGGAGATTTCAGCGAGGCGTACAACGATATATACACGGGCTGTGCCGCTCTTCTGCAGCAGATATGATCAGATATGCAGACCGTATCGGCGGGCGCGCAGCATGGGCGTGTAGGTGAGACCGCCCTTCTTTTCTTCGCGGGAAGCAGGGATGAAGCCGTGCTTCCTGTAGAATGAGTAGCCGGGAGGAGCAGCATTTACAGTGTATTTCACATTCCCGTGGAGTGCGAATGCCTCCTCTATCAGTGCAGAGCCTACGCCGTGCTTCTGATAGACGCCCTCTACGAACAGCAGGTTTATGTGTGCCGCCGCATCTATGCACATCATGCCCACCATATCATCGCCGTCGTATGCCGCGAATATGCAGGCACGGCCGTCGAGCACAGCGGCCTCTATTGTGCCGCCCATGATGTATGCGCGGAAGCTTTCCTTCCCTTCGGGTTCAAAGAGGGGAGCGTCATATTCAAGAAAAACTCTCAGAGCAAGTCTGAGAGCCTTTTTTATCTCGCCTATATCCGCACCCTCACATAATGCGTCTATCTGAATCATTCTATGCCTTTTACCGTGAAATCCTCATCGGTGACAGCCTTAGTGAGGGCATCGTCGGATACGTTCTCTGAAAGCTCTACCACAGCCTTGCCTGTCTCATGGCTGACATCAGCCTTCACAACGCCGTTCAGTGCTTCAAGTGCCTTCTTCACAGCAGAGGAGCAGTGACCGCACTTCATGCCTTCAATATCTATCTTCTTTATCATAATGATCTCCTTATAAAAAAATGGCGTCCCCGGCGCGATTCGAACGCGCGACCTTTCGCTTAGGAGGCGAACGCTCTATCCTGCTGAGCTACGGAGACACTCACAACATTATTATTATACCACAAAAGGCCGCCGATTTCAATAGAAAAATCGGAGTTTAACAAATAATTAATATTTCTTAGTTCTCCTCACAGTCAAAGCATATGAAGCGTATGACAGTGCGCTCTTCACCGTTGATCTCTATCTTGCCGAAAAGAGGGGAGCATACGATATTGATGCCCACGGGCGCAAGATAGCCCCTTGCCACCGCGATAGCCTTTACCGCCTGATTTGTAGCGCCCGCGCCTACGGTCTGTATTTCTACCTTGCCGTCGCTGCGCATCACGCTTGCGATCGCACCCGCTACCATGTGGGGAGCGGAATTAGCCGAAACCTTTAGTACTTCCATAATCTACTCCATTAAATATCTTTTTCTCTGAGCTGCACACGCCTTATGGACACAGCCTTGCCGCTGCGCTCATCTATGCTGATGACAGCGCCGCAGAATAACTGCTCGCCCTTAGCCTCCGTGAAATGCACGGGCATCTTGTACCGAAACCGCTTCACTGCCAGCTCTGCCTCTACGCCGAGCACGGAAAGCTCAGTGCCGCACATTCCCGCATCGGTCATGTATGCAGTGCCGTTTGGCAGTATAGTCTCATCCGCAGTCTGTACATGGGTGTGTGTCCCTATCACGGCGGATACTCTGCCGTCAAGGAAGAAGCCCATCGCACGCTTCTCTGCAGTGGCCTCCGCATGGAAGTCCACTATGATATTGCGGGTGTCTGTCTCCCCGAGTATCCTCTCCATGCATACAAAGGGATTGTCCAGGTCATCCATGAAGGATGTGCCGCATATATTCACCACCGCAAGGCGGTATGAACCCTTGTCTACGATGTATACACCGCTGCCGGGTGCGCCGTCGGGGTAATTTGCGGGGCGCAGGACATACGGCAGATCATCGAATCTGTCCATGAATTCCTTCCGCCTGAAACAGTGATTGCCCGTGGTTATCACATCGCATGAGGCTGTGAGCATCTCTGTGGAAAGGCGGGTAATGCCGTTGCCGTCAGCGGAGTTCTCTCCGTTGAGCACGACGATATCTATTCCGTCGCGGCGCAGGCGACGCACGGCGCGGATCGCGAAATCGCATCCCGCCGAGCCTATCACATCGCCGCCAAATAATACATTTATCACTTTTTCTTCGCAGGTGCGCTGTACTTTTCAAGTACGCTTCTCAGGTGCTCGGCAAAGCTGTTCCTTACCGATTCGGGCGAAAGCAGCTCCGCTCTGCTGCCGAACTGTGACAGCCAGCTATAGAACGGTGCGCTTGGGATTATGTCTACATTCACGGTGAAGCCGTCCTTTGCGGGCACAAGGGATATATCCTGGCCGAAGCGATCCATCACCGCATTGGCCAGCGATTCTTCAAAGTACATCTTCACGGTCTGTGTCCTGCCGCCGAACATGGAGAATGCTATGTTCATATAGTTCTTCAGGTCGATGTCAGCGGGCGGAGGCGCACATTCCCTGTCGGTGATGACCACCTCGTCCATCTTGTCCACACGGAAGCTCGCAGGGGAATCGGGATGCCCCTCATAGCCCGATACAAGATAGTAGAAGCCGTCATTCCATACAAGGGTATAGGGCGACACGGTGTAAGTACCCGTGCGGTATACCTTCTTCTTGGATGAGGAGAGATCAAAGTACTTAAACGAGATCATCTTCCTGTCGCGCAAAGCATCGCTTATAAGGTCGATGTTGCTGTATATGCGGTCATTGCCCGCCTTGGCGCGGTTGGGCACATAGAATTTCGTGTCGATGGAGTCCGCCTGGAATCTGCTTGTCAGAGAGCGCAGCTTCTTTACGAGTATCTTTGACTTCTTCTCCGTGACGAATTTCGAGGAGGATACCGCATCTGCGAGGATCTTGAGCTCAGCAGTCTCAAAAGTCCTTGAAGCAAAGTAGTAGCCCTTTTTCTTGCTGATGCGCTTGAACGCAAGGGGATAGCCGTTCTCCTCAAGCAGCGAAAGATCATCGAGAAGAGTTTTCCTGTTGGCATTTATCCCTCTGTCACGGAGCATTTCCATGAGTTCATATATGGTGATAAGATGTTCGTCGTCGCTGTTCTCATTGAATATGTTGATAAGCTCAACGACCTTCATCTTCTGCCGTACGCCTGCTTCCTTATGCATAAGTATACCTCCTGTTGATAGATTCGGATACGTTACGCACGTCTGTTGTATCCTGTCGTGATTATATCACAAAAGGGCGGACATTTCAACATATTTTATGTGTGTTTTAGCTTTTTGCTGAAAAGAGAGGCGTATAATTATGCATACTATACAACGCTATACAATAATGTTCACGACTATCCCCGTGAGAAATGCAGACAGCATCACAAACAGTATGTAAAGGAGAAAATTCCTTTTGCCCAGCACTATCTTCAGAGCGCCGAGATTTGTTATCTTGGTGGCAGGCCCCGTTATCATGAATGCCGCAGCGCTGCCCATGCTCATGCCCTGTGCGAGCCATCCCTGCAGCAGAGGTATGGTGCCGCCGCCGCAGGCATAGAGCGGCACGCCTATCGTAGCCGCCATGAATACGCCGAAGGCCTCGTTGCCGCCGAATATCCTTGTCATGAGGTCGGCGGGCACATACCGCTGGAACAGTGCGGAGAGCAGTATGCCTACCAGGAAATACAGCCCCGTTGCCTTTATGTTGCGGTAAAGGTTCTTGATGAAGCGCAGGAACATATTCGGGTCGGTGTCACGGCTCTTGGGCTCTTCAAAGCCCTTGAAGGTGAAATAGCCTTTGTCCTTGCATAATACGCGTATCAGAAGCCCTGCGAGCACACCGCAGAGGAAGCAGGATATTATCCTCACCGCAAGGGCAGTCCACCCGAGAGCGGCACTGTATATTATCAGCTGGGGATTGAGCAGGATGGAGCTCATCATGAATGCCGCCAGCCAGTCGTCCTTTACGCCGCTCTTAGAGAATGATGCGGCTATGGGTATAGTGCCGTACATACACAGCGGTGATGCGATGCCAAGAGCGGATGCCGCTATCATGCCCGCGATGCCCGTCTTTGCATCAAGGGTGCGCATGGCATCATGTATCCTGTCCTTTGCAAATACCGATATGGCAGAGCCTATCAGCATGCCGAGTATCCAGTAGACAAATATGTGGCTCAGCTGCACCGTGAAATAGTACCAGATGTATACGGCCTCTGTCCTTATCGTCTCAGCCATTATTCTTCATCGAGCCTTACGAGCTCGTATGCCCTGTTGCCAAAGCCTATCTCTTCTGCATGGGTGAGTATGTGTATGCCGTTCTGACGCTCTATCCTTTCTGTCATGGAGTGTCCGTCATGGGACTCATATATCAGATCGACACACGCCTGATCGAGCGCTACGGGATCGAGCGATGCGAGTATGCCTATGTCGTTCATGTCCACAGCCGCAGGGGAGGATACGCAGTCGCAGTCAACGGACATATTGTTCATCACGCTGATGAACAGCATCTTGTCGCCGTGTCCCTCGTAGTCGTATACGGACTTTGCAGCCTCTGCCATTGAGCCGGTGAAATCATTCTGATTTGTGATGACAGCGCCAAAGTCGATAGGCGGGGTGTGAAGGAATCCCGCAGAGTGTATCCTTACCTTGCCCTCACGCGATGCGATGCCTATGGAGATGTTCTTGAGCGCGCCGCCGAAGCCGCCCATGGGATGCCCCTTGAAATGGGAGAGCACCATGATGTAGTCATAATCGGCCAGATCCTTGCCGACCCAGTTCTCCTTGAGAAGAGTGCCGTTCTCCACGGGTATCACCATATACCCGTCCTTGTCCATGATGTCAACATCGGCTATGTCCGTGAAGCCGTGCTCCTTTGCCACCTGCATATGCATCTCGGTCTCGGCGCGCTTTGACCCGCCGTATGCGGTGTTGCACTCGATTATCGTGCCGTCGAACTCCTGCACGAGCTCCTTGATAAGGTCGGGCGAGAGATAGTTGGGGTTGCCTGCCTCACCTGTTGAGAGCTTTACGCCCACCTTGCCCTGAGGCACTGCGCCAAGCGCCTCATATGCCTTGTGAAGCCCCTCCGGGCTTATGTCATTTGTCATGTATACCACGGAATGATCGGCATATTGCCGTCCCTCCCTGTCCATGACCTCGATGTTGTAGGACTGGTGTATGTCCTGATCGTACTGCATATGCACAGCGTATGCGGCACCGCCCGCCGCTATTATGCCCACCGTCACAAGTACGCCGGTGAGTATCTTCTTAGTCGCTTTTTTCATGATATCCCCCTGTAATAAGCCGTGTGCGTATCTTTTCTATTATCCCCAGGTCTGCCGGCAGCCAGTCCACACTGTAAAGAGCATCGGCGGTCAGCCACTCGGCATCGCTCGCCTCGCGCAGCACTATCTCACCGTCGGTGATGCTGCATATGTAGCAGAACATGGTCAGGTGAAAGTCGGGATAGTCGTATTCCGCCGTGTCTATAAGCTCGCCGACTTCTATTCTTACGTCAAGCTCCTCGCGTATCTCACGGACAAGAGCCTCCTCGGGCGTCTCCCCCGCTTCTATCTTGCCGCCGGGGAACTCCCATTTCCCCTTGTATGCGCCGTATCCCCTCGCAGTGGAGAATACCGCCTTTTTGCCGCCTTTTGTCCCGCATATCACGGCGGCAGCTACTTTTATTTCCTTCATTATCTCACCGTATTGATAAGCACCGTTCACATATGTGCAAACGGTGCCTGTGATCTCTGCCCGACGCAAATAATATCTCATCCTATCGGAAAGTATCAGACAATAATAGTATATCACATTATAGCTGATAATTCAATAGAAATAAAGAAAAACACAGATAAGAAGCCGTCTGCAAATGCAAACGGCTTGTCTATGGTCTGCCCGACGGGAATCGAACCCACAGCCTTCAGAGTCGGAGTCTGACGCTCTATCCTATTGAGCTACGGACAGATGATACTCATATTATATCATATAATACGGAAAATTGCAATAGATAAGACAAATTTATGATCCATGCGATCACATCAGACCCGGAGACGGGTGCAGGCTCAGCCTGCCGGGTCTTGACCACTTATAGCATTGTGCATAATTTCAATAGATACGCTGATATATCCGAGTAAATAAATCAGACCCAAAGG
>JAFPPJ010000056.1 GCA_017410745.1 Oscillospiraceae bacterium | reverse complement strand
CGGACATCACGTTCACGTCATAGAAGCGGTCGTCCTTGTCCTCGCCGATGAAATCATAGGAAGGGAATAGGCGCAGGCTCGATCTTGCGGTGGAATAGCCGTATCTCACGGGTATCTCATCGGGTACATTGTCCATATCCGCATTGTTCTTTAGCTTCTCCCAGTAAGCCGCTGTGGTGGGCTTGCCGCCCAGATAGCAGTTCTCGGGGCTGCCGGGGACATGTATCTCGGAGAATATCGCACGCAGGAAACTGCCGTCGATGGTGCCCTCCGCCTCATACATGGAGAGCTCCGTATCGCCCGCGCTCTCCACCATAGGGTTCTTCTTGTTGATGCGCTCTATCTCATCGGGCAGGCGCAGCACGGTCTCGCTGCCGCTGCCGAACATCGTATCGCCCTGTGACTTTTCTATCCAGTAGGATGCGTTGGTCATACTGAATGATACATTATCGTTCATCCGCACATAATCGCTAGAGTAAGCGTAGCTTTGTGCTGCGAGCATGGATGTGCATATGCTCAGTGCGAGCAGTGCGGATATGAATTTCTTAGCCATAACTGTTCTCCGATCTGAAAGTGATATGTCTTAGTATAACATATAATCAGGAGTAATTCAAGTGGTGCGTCAAATTTTTATGACCGCACATATGTATCAGACCCAAAGGCGGTAAGTCATGGTTAAGCCCTGCCGAAGTGCGTGACGACACGGCAGGGCTGCTATATGAATTATGGATCATGGATCGTCCTTGCAGCTTCCACGAGCTCGCGCATCTTTGCAAGATCCTTCACGCCGTCGGTCTCTGCCGCTGAGCTTGTGTCAACTGCATAGGGATGCAGCAGTTTTCCTGCGGAGAGTATCTTTTCCTTGTCCATTCCGCCCGCAAGGAAATAGTCGCGGGATATGCCCTGTATGTTCTCCCATTCAAAGCTCTGTCCCGTGCCCCTGCCCGAATCGAGCAGCACCATATCCGCACTGCTCCGCTGAGCGCACGCGGCATCCTCTTTTGTGCGCACGATGAATGCCTTTATCACATATATGCCGCGGCTTTTAAGGGAGAGGATATAGTCCTCGTCTTCGCTGCCGTGGAGCTGTACAGCCCGTATCACGCCGCTTTCCGCGAGCTGTATGGGCAGCTCGGCGGGGGCATCCACGAACACGCCTACGGGGATTATGTCCTTATCGAGCAGCCGTGTGAGCCCTGCCGCTTCCTCCGGGGAGACATAGCGCCTTGTGGGGGCGAAGACATAGCCGATATAGTCGGGTCTTGCAATATTTGCGTACTCGACGTCATGCTCGCTCCTTATGCCGCATATCTTTATCTTCATGAGCGCAGCTCCCTCAGCTTTTCCCGCTTGTCAGCGGCACGCATCAGCGTTTCGCCTATGAGCACCGCATCAGCGCCTGCCTTGCGCAGAGTGTGTATATCCTCTGCGGTCTTCACGCCGCTCTCCGATACGAATATGATGTCGTCCGGGACGAGCTCGCGCAGCTTCAGGGTATTGCCCGTATCCACCGAGAAATCCTTCAGATTGCGGTTGTTCACACCGACGATGCGCGCTCCCGCAGATACGGCGGACAGCACCTCGTCACGGTCGTGTGCTTCGACAATTGCAGAAAGGCCGAGTGTGTCGCATATGCCGAGATAGCTTTCTATCTGCTCATGCGTGAGGATGGAGCATATCAGCAGCACAGCCTTTGCACCGAGGAGCTTTGCCTGATATATCATGTATTCGTCTACGGTGAAGTCCTTGCGGATGCAGGGAATGTTCACCTCGGATGCTATCTTGCGCAGGAACTCATCGCTGCCCTTGAAATATTCGGGCTCTGTCAGCACGGATATGCAGTCTGCTCCTGCCGCTTCGTATTCCCTCGCAATGTCGAGATAGGGGAAATGCTCTGCTATTATGCCCTTTGAGGGGGAGGCCTTCTTCACCTCGCATATGAATGCGATGTCGTCCTTTTTCAGCGCCTTCTCAAATTCAAAGCTGCCCTTAGGCATAGAGAGGGCGCGCGCCTTCATCTCCTCTGCGGGTATCTCCTGCTTGCAGCGCTCCACACGAGCACGCGCGGTATCTGCAATAGTATCAAGTATCGTCATATCATCACCTGTTCCGGCAGCTTCTCCATATACACAAAGATAAGCTCTGAGCCTGCCGCCCTCGTGTCAAAAATAGTATATCCCATCTTCCGGTAGAGACGGATGTTGTCCTTGCTTCTGGTGCTTGTGAATAGCTCAAAACGCTTCCCCGGGAAATGGCTCTCTATCGCCGACAGCAGCATGGAGCCGCGGCCTTTTTGCCTGTAGGAGGGATGCACCATGAGCTTTCCGATATATGCGGTGCCGTCTTGCTCATATGCCCGCACCGACCCTGTTATAATACCGTCTTCGCACAGCTTGAGCACTATCCCTCTGCGGTATTCCTCCCGCAGCTCATCTATGGTCTGTGTCAGGGGAGGTATGGTCATATCACCGAACAGCTCCGCTTCACTGCGGTATGCGAGATACTGGAGTGAGAGTATCTCATCGAGGTCGCTGTATTCTGCCGGCTGTATCATGCCTTGGACTGTTCGATGAATGCATCGAGCTTTGCAAGTGCGGCACCGCTGTCGATGAGCCTTGCAGCTTCCTTCGTGCCCTCGTCGATGGATGCAGCCTTGCCGTTGATATACAGACCGCAGCCTGCATTGAGGAGCACGGCGTTTCTCTTGTGACCGGTGATCTCGCCCGAAAGGATGCCCCTTGTGATGGCTGCGTTCTCCTGGGGAGTGCCGCCTCTGAGGTCTTCCTTGGTGCAGCGCTCGAAGCCGAACTGCTCGGGTGTGATGGTATAGGTCTTCATCCAGCCGTTCTTGTATTCGCATACGGATGTGGGAGCGCTGAGGGATACCTCGTCAAGCTTGTCCGTGCCGTATACTACCATGCCGCTCTGTGAGCCGAGCTTCATGAGCACCTCAGCCACGGGAGTGAGAAGCACGCTGTCGTATACGCCGAGCAGGTGATGCTTGGGGCATGCGGGATTGGTGAGAGGGCCGAGGATGTTGAATACGGTGCGGAATCCGAGCTCACGGCGGATAGGGCCTACATACTTCATGGAGGTGTGATACTTCTGCGCGAAGAAGAAGCAGATGCCCGCCTCGCGAAGAAGCTCGACGCACCTTTCGGGGCTCTCGTTTATATTGACGCCGAGGGCCTCGAGGCAGTCGGCAGTGCCGCATTTTGACGACGCGGCGCGGTTCCCGTGCTTTGCCACCTTCATACCGCCCGCGGCCGCGACAAGGGCGGCGGTGGTGGAAATATTGAAGCTGTTCGCGTTGTCGCCGCCTGTTCCGACGATGTCAAAAAGCTCCATATCCGTCTCCACCTTAGTCGCGTGCGCCCTCATGGCCGCCGCGCAGCCCGCTATCTCATCGATGGTCTCAGCTCTTGCGCTCTTTGCGGACAGGGCGGCAAGGAAGGCGGCGTTCTGCGTTGCCGTCGTTTCGCCGCTCATTATTTCGTTCATTACGGCGTATGCCTCGTCGTAGCTTAAGTCCTCTTTATTTACTATCTTTACTATGGCTTCCTTTATCATGGCTCATATCTCCTTTATAAAATTGCGAAGCATCATTTTTCCGTGTGGCGTCATTATGGACTCCGGATG
>JAFPPJ010000055.1 GCA_017410745.1 Oscillospiraceae bacterium | reverse complement strand
CACATCGACCTCGCTCACAAAGCCATCGCCGTCAACGGTAACAGAATAATTGGGGTCGAGGTAATCGATATCGGGCGACGAAGTCACGCACATAACTATCAGATCGCATATATCATCAGAGGACACTACTCCCCTCTTGATACGTATACTTTCCTCATGTCCGCATAATCCCTGATACAGCTGCCGACAGACAGTTTCCTCGTCCTCGCTGAGAAATCCCGCATAATACTCGGCAGCAAACGGCATCACAACATCAGGCATATCTTCGGTAAAATCATGTTCCTCGGGCTTGCTTTCGTCCTCCACTACTACCTCGTCGATATTATCAGGCAGGACAGCAGCCTGCTTTCTCGTAACGACAGTACCTTCATCAGAATAAGCAACAACGGGCTTTTCAGCCTTTTTCGTCAGATAGGCATAGTATCCCCCTGCTGCTGCCGCAAGCATCGCAGGTACGGCGACCGCAATAAGTATAGTTGTTTTTTTCATATCCCTGCGACCTCCGTATCGACCGGCTTATTCCTCGGGCTTTTTGAGTATAGTCGCCCTCAGCCTTTCTATCTTTCTGTCCTCTGCTCTGAGTACAGTAAATTTTATATTTTCCCACGTAGCACTTGGTGTTTCGCCCTCATCGGGGATACGTCCCAGCAGCTCTACCACCATAGCACCTATGGTCTCAAACGGCGAATCTTCATCCGGCTCCTTGCCGAGAGCTTCCATAACATCCTCGTAGTCGGCATTGCCCTCTATATCAAAGGTATTATCGTCCACCTTCATTATTTCCTCAGTTTCATCATCGTATTCATCCTGAATACTGCCGACTATAGTCTCTATCAGGTCTTCCAGCGTCACAACGCCTGCCGTACCGCCGTATTCATCAACCACGACTGCCATCTGTATCTTTTCTTCAGTAAACTCTTTGAACAGTTCTCCGCACTTGCGGCTCTCGGGCACGAATATCACATCACGCATAAGTTCCTTGACATCACGTTCCTGCATATCCTCGTCAAGCACAAGTTTAAGCAGGTCCTTTGCGTATATCATGCCTTCTATATCATCTATGGAATCCTTATACACAGGTATCCTCGAAAATCCACTCTCTATGGCAAGCTCGACCGCTTCTCTCAGAGTCGCACCGCTCTCTATAGCAGAGACTTCAGTCCTGTGTGTCATCACATCGCCTATCTCGGTATCATCAAACTCGAAGATATTGCTTATCATCTCAGCCTGACTTTCTTCAAGTGCGCCCTTTTCGTTGACAGCGTCCACCATCATGAGTATCTCTTCCTCGGTGACATCGTCATCATCGCCCGTGTCCTTAACGCCGAACAGCTTCAGAAAAGGTATGCTGAGCATCTCCGACAAAAGTACGAGGGGCATAAAAAGGTACAGCCATATCATATACACCGCAGAGGTGTTCAGCGAGAAGCCTTCGCCCAGTTTCCCGGAAGAACCCAGCCTTCTTGGCAGAAAGATGCAGAATATATCCAGAAGCACTGCCTGAGCGCATATTATCAGAACAAGGCTCAGCGCATACATAAGCATACGCACGGCCTCACTGTCGCCCGCACGCTCATTGATAATTCCGCTCAGCCGTCCTATACCGTCAAACACACATACCGCCGATATCAAAGCTATCACAAATACCCGTGAAAGCATATTGGCATTGACAAATCTGTGCGGTTTGCTCATGAGTTTTAAAAGGCGGTCTGCACGCTTGTCCTTTTCGGCGAGCTTTTTCAGCCTGCCCTCACCAAAGGCTTCGGCAGCACTCTCACAGGCACAAAAAAATGCCATAACAATGGCTGCCGCTATACATATCACCAAGCTCGTCCACCATCGAACAGGGTCATCCATTTATCATCAATATCCTTTCTGCACTCTAGTATGTACAAAAAAATTCTCTCTTAGACTTCTTTACTATAATCATAGCAGACATTTCGACCGTTGTCAAGT
>JAFPPJ010000054.1 GCA_017410745.1 Oscillospiraceae bacterium | reverse complement strand
GTGTGAAACTCCACACTCCTGACTCCAAACTTCCATAGCCCTATAAAAAGCCCCGGAAATACCGGGGCTTTTAGTTTTATGATGCCGATCTGTCCACTGACAAACTCACTTGCTTATGAGTTCGAGTGTATCTCTTGCTATGAGCAGCTCCTCGTTGGTAGGTACTACCCATACCTCTACCTTGCTGTCGGGAGCGGATATCTTTGTCAGCTTGCCTCTTACGGTCTTGTTGAGCTCGGTGTCGATCTTGATGCCAAGAGCTTCCATGTTCTCACATGCGCCCTGTCTTGTGGGCCAGTCGTTCTCACCGATGCCGCCCGTAAATACTATAGCGTCTGCACCGTTCATGGCAGCCATGAATGCGCCGATGTACTTCTTGACCTGATACTTGAGCATGGAGTTTGCCAGCTCTGCACGCTGATTGCCCTCAGCCGCAGCCTTGCTCACGTCTCTGTTGTCGGAGGATACGCCGGATATGCCGAGCAGACCCGACTTCTTGTTCATGTACTCTGCCATCTCAGCGGGTGTGAAGCCGTGCTTCTCCATAACGTATGTCACAGCGGAAGGGTCTACCGCACCGCAGCGAGTGCCCATGAGAAGGCCGTCAAGAGGCGTGAAGCCCATAGTGGTGTCTATTACCTTGCCGTATTCTACAGCAGAGATGGATGAACCGTTGCCGAGGTGGCAGGTCACGATCTTGAGATCCTTCCTGTCCTTGCCCATAGCCTCTGCTACAGCAGCGGATACGAATCTGTGGGATGTGCCATGGAAGCCGTACTTCCTTACATGATACTTCTCGAAATCCTCATAGGGAAGGCCGAAGAGGTATGCCTTTTCGGGCATGGTCTGATGGAACGCAGTATCGAATACGACTGTCATGGGAACATTGGGCATAACGCTCTTACATGCCCTGAGTGCGAGTGCTGCACCGTGATTGTGTACGGGTGCGATCTCTGCAAGTGCATCTATCTTGTCGATGACCTCGTCGTCAACGAGAACGGTCTCGCTGAATACGTCGCCGCCCTGCACTATGCGATTGCCGATAGCCTTTATCTGGTCGAGCGAGTCGATGACCTTGGCATCGCCCTCTGTGAGCACGCTCACAAGCTTTGCAAATGCCTCTGTATGTGTGGGGAAGCTTACGTCCTCCTCAACAGATATGCCCTTTGCCTTATGTGAGATATGGCCGTCTATGCCTATACGGTCACAGTTGCCCTTTGCGAGCACACTCTCATCGTCCATGTCGAGAAGCTGATACTTCAGCGACGAGCTTCCAGCATTCACTACTAAAATAAGCATTGATATTCTCCTCTTGTAAATATATTAACAGCCACACCCTTGAGCGAGTATAAAGCCGTTTATTATCACTTTTTCAGGGCAGAGCCCACAGCATCCATGAATTCCTTGGTCACGAGCCGTTCGGGCGAGAGTATGAGCACGAGTGCGTCATCCTTCCTGCATACCCCTTCGATATAGTCCGCTCCCTTGATAAGACGGGGCGGCTTCTTTATGTCGTCGGTGAGCATATCCTCCACCGCGCATACCCTGTCCACCGCAAAGCCTACCGGCTCGTCGGTCATCTCATTTTCCATGACCACCACGCAGAATGAGGCGGGCTCCTCCACGCCGAATCTGCGTCTGAGGTCTATCACGGGCACAACGTCCCCGCGAAGCTGTATTATCCCCCGCGCATATGACGGGAAACCGGGCACTGGAGTGATGCCCGCGGTATTGTTCAATATCTCCCTCACCCGGCAGATAGGCACTGCATAAAGGCCGCCTGCCTCGAATGTCAGATACTTTTCCTCGGTGCTCTGCATATAATCCCTCCCTATTCGGGCGGCCGGCGGAATATCGCCGGCTGTATATACTCATATGCGGAAAATCTGCTTATGTTCTCCGCGTGCCCCATGAAAAGGTAGCCGCCTGGCTTTGTGCAGTCGTAGAAGCGCTCCACCAGCCCGTCCTTTGTCTGCTGATCGAAATATATCGTCACGTTCCTGCATGAGATAAGATCAAAGGGCTTCTTGTATACTATCGGCTCCATAAGGTTGAACCGCTTGAATATCACCTGATTGCGCAGGCTCTCGCATATGCGGTAGCTGCCGTCGGTCTGCTTCTCGAAATACCTCGTTACCTGCTCCTCGGACAGTCCCGTCAGGCCGTCGGGGGGATACCATGCATCACTCGCCGCATGGAGCGCCTCGGTATTGATATCGGTAGCCAGCACCACGCAGTCCCAGCCTGCCTTGCGGAAGCCGAAGTAGTCGTCTATCACCATCGCGATGGAATAGGCCTCCTGCCCCGTAGAGCAGCCCGCGCACCATATCCTCAGATCCTTGTCCTCCACCGTCTGCTCGAGATACGGCATTATCACCGACGAAAGGAACTTGAAGTGCTCGGGCTCCCTCATGAAATAGGTGTGGTTGGTGGTGAGCCTGTTCACGATTATGCTCAGTTCCTTGCCGCTCTTCTCATCGAATGCGAAGCATACATAGTCGTCGAGATCGCGGAAGCCTTTTTTAAGCGCAGACTGTGACAGCCTTCCTTCGGCAAGGGTACGCTTCTGCTCAAGATTTATGCCGTAGTTTGCCCGCAGATAGTATGCAAGCTTTGCGAACATCTCATCCGACAAATTGAGCACAGCATTCCCTCCCTTCAAGGATTTATCATATAGGTCTATTTGTATATTTCTGTATGTTTCATATGATGATGCAAAGCGGCTGAAAAGGGTTCAGGGTATAGGGTTCAGGGAAGGAGTGACAAAACTGACGTTTTGTCACCTTCTTGATGGGGACGCTGCCCCCATACCGCCGAATACTCCGTACCGGGTAAAGTTCCGCTTATACTGATCACATCACGTTGTTCTCAAATATCAGCGATTCACAGTTGAGCAGCAGCTTTATGCCGCTCTTGTCCTCGATGATGTTTTTGATGTAGCGGTTGGAATTGACACCGCTCTGTGTCGGCGTAGCGCATACCTCGGATGCCTTCGCCGTGATGACCTCACGCACACGGTCAACTATTATGCCCACCTGATTTTCGTCAAAGTCGAGCACGATTATGCATGTGCGCTCGTCAAAGGGTATCTCCTCCTTGCCGAATCTGCGGCGCACGCTGATTATCGGCACTATCTTGCCTCGGATATTTATAACGCCCTTGATATATCCGGGCACCTTAGGCACGACCGTGATCTGCTCGACACCTATGATCTCATTTACATACTTTATCTCGATGCCGTATATGACATCGTCCACAGTGAAGGTAAGCACCTCACCGCCCTGTGCAGCAAAATCTCCGTTCATCCGATCACCGCCCTTATTTGTCAGCAAGTATATTGGATATATCCAGTATTATCGTTATCGAGCCGTCACCGAGTATCGAGCAGCCCGCCATGCCGTTCTGCTTCACGCCGAAGCCCAGCAGCAGCGGCGAGAAGGGCTTGATAACGACCTGCTGCTCGCCTATCAGCTCGTCTGCGAACAGGCAAGCGCTCCTGCCGTCGGATTCCACAAGTATTATTATGCCGTCCGACAGCTCGCTGAACCCGCCCTCCAGCTCATACAGCTGAGACAGCCTGATGAGCTGGAAGCATTCGCCTCTTATCATAATCATCTCCATGCCGTCCGTGTCGGTTATGAGCTGACCGTCACGCAGCTTGAAGGACTCCTTGATGTAGTTTATGGGTATGGTGAATATCGATGCGCCCACCGATACCTCCATGCCGTCCACGATAGACAGCGAAAGCGGTATCTTTATGGTGAAGGTGGTGCCGCTGCCCTTGCGCGAATCCACGGATACAGTGCCGCCCAGCTTTTCTATGCTCTGCTTCACCACGTCCATGCCCACGCCTCTGCCCGAGTATTCGGTGATCTCATCGTTTGTCGAGAAGCCCGGCAGCATGATGAGGCCGTATGCCTCCTTGTCGGTATACTCCGAACGGGGCTTGGTGAGTATGCCGTTTGCCTCCGCCTTGGCAAGCAGCTTCTGCGGATCCATGCCCTTGCCGTCGTCCGATACGGATATTACCACCTCGCCCGAGGAGGAATATGCCGAAAGCGTTATCTTGCCCACAGGAGGCTTGCCCGCTGCAAGTCTTTCGTCCTGCCAGTCCTCTATGCCGTGATCCATGGAGTTTCTCACCATGTGCATCAGCGGGTCGTTGAGATTGTCTATGACGGACTTGTCCACCTCTGTGTCCTCGCCCTCGAAAACAAGCTCCGCTTCCTTGCCAAGCTTGACCTTCATGTCACGGACTATCCTTGTCATTTTGTTGAATGCGCCCGATATGGGCACCATCCTGATGGACATTACTATGTCCTGCATCTCGGAATTGAGCTTCCTCAGCTGTCTTGCAGCCTTCTGGAAATTATCGAGCTTGAGCCCCTTCAGGTCGGGATTGGATGTGACCATCGCCTCCGCGATAACGATCTCACCCATCATATTCAGCAGCTGGTCGAGCTTTGCAAGGTTTACCGACACGAGGGACTGCTTCCTCTCGGTCTTCACCTGCTTCTTTGTCTCGCCATGCCTGCCGCCCTCGTCCTTCTTCTTGGCGGTCTCGGTGGTTATCATATCCACGCTCTTGACCGACGGGGTCTCGCCTATCTGTCTGAGTATCTCCTCATCGGAGAGCTCGGACTTGTATCGTATGATGAAGCCGTCCGTGCGTATTATCGCAGCGGTGGACTGATCCTCTTCTATATTCTCGGGCGAGAAGTATATCTCCGAACAGTCATCGCGGATATTGTTCACCACCATCAACGCACGCAGATTTTCCATCTTGCAGTCCGGCTCGAACATTACGCGCACGGTGGTCAGATGACTGCCCTCTCCCGACTTTTCCTTCTTCTTTTTCTTCACGGGCTTCGGTGCATCGCTGCTTATCTCCTCTACGGATGTCACGGCTGTGCCCTCGGAAAGCGCACTCATGACCGCATCCGGGTCATCGGCAGCAAAGCATATAACGAGACCGTCGCTTGCGATCTTCTTCTCCGCCTGCTCGCCTTCAAGCTCGGAGGGGATGGTATTCACCGATATGCACATGGCACCTATGGAATTGACCAGCACCGCCGCACGCAGTGCGATCATGCCCGTGCCCTCCTCAAAGTGTACTCTGACCGCTGTCATGCCGTCCTTGAGCACGAGGGGCTCTTCCTTTGCCTCCGGCGCCTGTTCGGGCTTCTTGTCGCCCTTGAGCTTTGCGGCATATGCATGGATATTGTCCATCACCTCGGAGAAATCCGTGGGAGGGGTATCATCGCCTATCATATCGAGCTCTGCACGCAGCAGGTCGCTTGCGGTGAAGATAAGGTCATAGAGCTCGGACGAATCCTTTATCTCCGGTCTGTCCTCACGGATGATGTAGAACAGATCTTCTGCGGCATGTGCAAGATGGGACATATTCTCAAGACCCATCATGGCAGATGAGCCCTTGATAGTATGCATGATCCTGAAGATCTCATTGATCTCCTCATCGCCGAAGGAATTCTCCGATTCGGTCTTCATCAGTATCTGCTCAAGCTGCTCAAGCAGCGAGGTCGTCTCAAACACGAACATATCCGCCATGGATTCCATGCCCGCATCAAATCTTGCCATCTGACAAGCCCCCTCTCAGGCAAATGTCAACAAAGGTCATATATAATATATTATAACACATCTGTACAGAAATTTCAATAGCTATACAAAAAAAGGTCGCACCGCCAAAGACGACTGTTACCTCGGCGGGCAAGCCCGCAGCTGCCCGGTCGCCAAAGGCGACTGTTACCCGATACGCATTTGCGAGGGACTGCCGTACTATCCTCGGAGCAGCAGGCTGAGCCTGCACCCACCCGATACACATTTGCGACAAACCCGTCGTATTATTCTCGGAGCAGCAGGCTGAGCTTGCACCCACCCGATATGCATTTGCGACAAACCCGTCGTATTATTCTCGGAGCAGCAGGCTGAGC
>JAFPPJ010000053.1 GCA_017410745.1 Oscillospiraceae bacterium | reverse complement strand
GCTGTATTGTCATCGACAGGGGAGAAGAATGCAAAATCAAGTCCGTGATCGGATATCCTGCACCCCATCGAAGCAAAGAACGCCATCCTCTTGTGAAGTGCCGCTTTGAGACCGTCCCATGAGGATATGTCCGTTTTGCTCACATCCGACAGATGCGAGATATACTCCGTGAAGTCGGGCTTTTCTATATTCATCGCCCTGTCGGGTCTCCATGCAGGGAACACCTTCACCTCAAAGGATGTGTCATCCGCGATCTGCCCGTGGAAATGCAGGTCGTCAGCAGGATCATCGGTGGTGCATATCACATCCACGCCGGAACGGCGTATGATGTTGCGTGCGGTCATGTCGGCGGATGCGAGCCTGCTGTTTGTGAGCTCCCATACCTCTTCGGCGGTATCGGCACTGAGTACGCCGTTATATCCGAAATATCTCTGCAGCTCGAGGTGTGTCCAGTGATACAGGGGATTGCCTATGGCACGGGATATCGTCGCCGCCCATTTGCGGAACTTATCAAAGTCGGGCGCATCGCCTGTGATATACTTCTCGCTCACGCCTGCGGCTCTCATCAGTCTCCATTTGTAGTGGTCGCCGCCCAGCCATACCTGCGATATATTCTCAAACTGTCTGTCCTCTGCTATCTCCTTGGGGTCGATATGACAGTGATAGTCTATTATCGGCAGCTTTTCCGCATATTCATGGAAAAGCCTGCACGCTGTATCCGTAGACAGCATGAAATCCCTGTCCATAAATGTCTTCATATCATTATCCTTTCAAAACGTAGTATCTCTTTTCTTTATCTCTGCGGTGAATACCGTCTGTGCAGGCACAGCGGACCTATCCGAGAAAAGCGTCATCAGCGATGAAACGCACTGTGTACAAAGAGTCTCCAGCTTGTTGTCCACGGATGTGAGCTCGGGGTCGCAGCATTCGCATATATCCGAATCATTGAAGCCTGTTATGGACACATCCTCGGGTATCCTCATTCCCTGCGCCTTTGCGTATTTGAGCGCTCCTGCCGCCAGCAGATCCTCCGATGCGATCACGCAGTCGAATACGGGCCTTCTTTCCTCAAGCGCCTTTTTTGCGCCGTAAAGAAGAGAATGTGAGGGGTCGGATGGCACATACAGCAGCATATCATCGGAATAGGCTATGCCGCACGCATCGAGTGCGTCTCTGAATCCCGCCAGCTTCTGCTTTGAGCTGTAGGAATGGGAATTGTATATGTATACAGGCCTGCTTCTGCCTGTGGACAGCGTATATCTGGTGATGTCGTGCATCGCACTGCGGTCGTCACAGAGAGTGCAGAACACATTGGGGGCGTTTAGTATGCCGTTTATCAGCATGACAGGAACGCTTCGCGCCGCCTCTGCGATATACGAGCACATCTCCTCCGTCTCCTCCACATAGCTTGACCCGACGAGTATCACCGCATCCACTCGCTTGGACATGATGAGCTTCATCTGCTTCTGCTTGACGTGTATGTCGTGACCCGTGCAGCACAGTATCAGATCGTAATTCTGCTCCCTGAGGTTCTCCTCAAGGTAATATACCGCCTGTGCGATGTATCTGTCCGATGAATCCGTGCACATTATGCCGATGGTCTTCATGGTGTTGAGACCCAGGCCTCTTGCAAATACATTGGGCGTGTAGCCGTATTCCTCGATGACTGCGAGCACCTTTTCACGGGTCTTCTCACTCACATTGCTGCTGCCGTTTATCACACGGGAGACCGTAGCGGTGGAAAAGCCTGTTATCTTTGATATGTCGTATATGTTCATAACAGCCCTCCTCCGTAAATGTAAGCGGATACATTCAATTTACAGGTATATTATACACGCCGCATCTGCATAAATCAACACTATTCTGAAAATTTGTCAATAATGTATAGTATGCACCGATATATTTGACATATCACACAAATTTTCACCTATATTATTGACATTCGGACGGGTGGATACTATAATATCAATGTAAGCGGTTACAGATACCGCGTTTTGAATGAACTTTCATATAGCCGAAGGGAGCTGTATTTTATGAATGAGGTGCTTGAACAGATATCGAAAACAGGCATAGTGCCTGTCATAGCACTTGATGATGCCAAGGATGCCGAGCCTCTTGCAGGCGCACTGTGCAGGGGAGGGCTTCCCTGTGCGGAGGTCACCTTCAGGACGGCGGCCGCAGAGGAGAGCATAAGGATAATGGCGAAGAACTTCCCCGATATGCTGGTGGGAGCGGGAACTGTGCTCACCACAGAGCAGGCGGACAGGGCAGCCGCAGCAGGGGCAAAGTTCATAGTCAGCCCCGGCCTCAATCCGAAGGTAGTAAAACACTGTCAGGACAAGGGCATACCGGTGCTCCCCGGATGTGCCACACCTACCGAGATAGAGCAGGCTCTCGACTTAGGCCTTGATACCGTGAAGTTCTTCCCGGCAGAGGCAGCAGGCGGACTTGCTATGATAAAGGCGATGAGCGCACCCTACACCGCAGTGAAGTTCATGCCTACAGGCGGCATAAATGCGAACAATCTCAATGAATATCTCTCATTCGGCAAGATAATCGCCTGCGGCGGCTCATGGATGGTGAAGAAGGATCTTGTGGCAGCAGGGGACTTTGACGGCATCACCGCCCTCACGCGTCAGGCAGTCACGAAGATGCTCGGCTTTGCCGTAGAGCATATCGGCGTGAGCAGGGGATATGAGGAGATAGGCTCACTGCTTGGAAGCGGCTTCGGCATAGACAGCGGCGTTACCGTGACAGGTGCAGACAGGGGCACAAGCGGCGAGATCACGGTCAGCACCAACTTTATCGAGCGTGCTGTGTATCATCTCGGACTTCGCGGTATACACACGGACACATCCACGGAGCAGAGGGAAAAGGGCAGGCTCGTATCGGTGGGTCTTGCAGGAGAATACGGCGGATTTGCCGTTCGCCTCATACAGAAGTGACCATAGGAAAGGTGAAGGAATATGAAAAAGGTAATTACTCTCGGTGAGATCATGCTCAGGCTCTCCACTCCCAATCACGAGAGGTTCATACAGGCTGATGAATTTGATGTGAATTACGGCGGCGGCGAGGCGAATGTGGCAGTATCCCTTGCAAATTACGGCTATGACGTGGACTTTGTCACGGCAGTGCCCGACAATGATATAGGCGAATGTGCAGTCGCAGCCCTCAGGAAATACAACGTAGGCACGAAGTATATCGCACGCTGCGGCGAAAGGCTGGGCATATACTACCTTGAATCGGGCTCGGCTATGCGCCCCTCCAAGGTGATATACGACAGGGCTCATTCCTCGATCTCCACCGCAACAGAGGCGGATTTCGACCTTGATGCCATATTCTCTGATGCTGACTGGTTCCATTTCACGGGCATCACTCCCGCAATATCCGATGCAGCCGCAGCCCTCACGGAGAAGGCTCTTATATGTGCGAAGGCACACGGCGTCACCGTTTCATGCGACCTCAACTTCCGCAAGAAGCTCTGGAGCGAGGAGAAGGCACAGAAGGTCATGACGGGCTTTATGAAGTATGTCGATGTAATTATCGGCAACGAAGAGGATGCAGAGAAGGTTCTCGGCATGAAGCCCGGCAATACCGATGTCACCAGCGGCGAGCTCGAGCTTGCGGGCTACAAGAGCATATTCGAGCAGATGGCAGACCGCTTCGGCGCAAAGTACTGCGTATCATCCCTCAGAGTATCCCACAGTGCCTCCGACAACGGCTGGTCGGCATGCATATACAGTGCAGACACCAGGGAGTTCTACCATTCCAAGGAATACAGCATACGCCCCATCGTAGACCGTGTGGGCGGCGGCGATGCCTTTGCGGCAGGCGTGATATGCGGCCTGCTCGACGGCAAGGATATGAAGGCAGCCCTTGAATTTGGCGTAGCTGCATC
>JAFPPJ010000052.1 GCA_017410745.1 Oscillospiraceae bacterium | reverse complement strand
GCTTGCGAGCACCACGCCCGCACCGATGAATACTGCGGAAGCCGAAAGGAACACTATCTTCCTGATTATCTCAAATACACTGTCGCCCTTCTGCGGGAAAAGTCCTGCAGCAAGGCTCTTCTTCGGCACGTCCTCATCGGATGTGCCCTCATCTGCGGGCATATTGCTGTCGGCATCATAGCCGCCGGTCTCATCCGCAGTCACATCCACAGCCCCGGGTACTTCAAAGCTTTGCTCGCGGACGTTGTCCTCCGATCTGTGCGCAGTCTTCTGCATTGCCTCCTCACGAAGGCTCTCGATATCTTCCTCATCCGCAGAGATCGCATCCACACCGCTGTCCTCATCGAAGAGAACGATCATACCGTCCTCGTCCACGCGGGGCTTGCGGCTGTCAACTGTGCTTCTGAAGCCGCTTCCCGCCGTCTTGGCAGACTCGAAGAACTTGGAGAAGTCGCGCATATCGAGCCCGTCATCGTCGGTATCAGCGTTGTTTTTGTCGAATTCCTCGATCAGAGTATCAAAATATCCCTCTATTTCTTCATTGTCGGATACTTTTTTCTCATCTGACATATCTTATACAGGTCTCCTTCTTTGTATCACACATCACGAATAGATATAGTTCCAGTCGGGCTCTACGGCATCCTTGTTCAGAGTTGCCAGCGATGTATCCACATCCGGGTCTTCGCCCTCCCTCACGCGTCTGCCCACTACGATGAAGCGGGAATCCGCAAACTCATTCGAGCAGGTGGAGAGTGTCAGGAACTTGTCGGTCTCATTCACGTCAACGCCTGTATTTATCTCTGTGCGCTTCATGATCTCGTCCATCCACTGATCGTAGGTGTAGCTGTCCTGTCCGAACACGATATAGTTCTGATAGTCGAACAGCTCCCCGTCTCTTGTCTGGTACGGCTGTGTCTCAAGCACGAAGACCGATATTATCTTGTAGGTATATTCATGGTAAAGGTTGGAAAACTCGAATGTGGGATGATCCAGGTAGAAGTCAAAGCGCGAGGTATTCTCATGCGTCACCTTGTATTTCTGGAGCGTGCCGAACATTGAGCCGTCCGCCTGATTGTGCCCGTATATTATGATATTGTTGCACTGGTTATAGCTGAAATCATTGACCACGCCGCGGTAGTCCGCGAACAGCCAACCCGCCTGGGAATGGCCTCCGTTGAAGTTGTGGTCAAGGTAATAGTCGTTGTTGTCGCACTGCACCACAGGCGTATCTATCAGCGTGCCCGGGACATGCACCCATCCGGCGGTATCCGAATTCTTGCGCACATAGTCCGCAAGGTCGGGCAGCAGCTCGAGCGGTCCCTCCTCGGTGGTGACTATGGTGGTCTCCTCGGGCTCGGGCTCTGTGGTGGTCTCGGTAGTGGTCACCGTGGTGGTCTCGGTAGTCGTGACTGTAGTGGTCGCCTCGGTGGTCGCTATAGTGGTGGTAAGGTTCTCGGTCGGCTCTTTCTGTGTACAGCCTGCCAAAAGCACGAGAAGAGATACCGCAGCAGCTTTGACGGTATTTTTCATATGATCTCTCTTTCCTGTTCTATCTGTATATTGCGCCCCAGTCGGGCTCCTTGGCTGACTGATTTATATATGCAGCCGATGTATCCACTCCGGGGTCTTCCCCGGGTCTTGTCTTCCTTGCGATAATGACGAAGCGGGAGGGCTCAAACTCATTCGAGCAGGTGGAGAGGGTGAGGAACTCGTCCCCGTATCTTGTGTCCACCGATGTGACTATCTGACTGCGCAGCATCACATTCTCCATATATCTGTCATATGTATCCCTGTCGGACAGGTCGATATAATTGTGATAGTCGAACAGCTTCCCGTCGTAGGTCTGCGATGCCTCTGCCTCCACCACGAAATACGCGAATATCTTGTAGGTATCGCTCTCATAGTTGGAATTGAGGGTGATAACGGGATGCTGCCTGTAATGCTCAAGGTCATGCTTGTAATCCTTGAGCGAGCCGAACATGGTGCGGTCGCGCTGATTGTGGCCGTAGAGCACGATATTGTCCGAGCGGTCGCGCCAGCCGAGCTGACAGCGGTAATCGAGGAATATCGAGCCTGCCTTGTTCGATGAACCGTCAAATGCGGTCTTGAGGTATTTATCATTGTCGGAAGCCTGAACTATGGGGAGGTCCACCTCGGTGCCGTCTATACGGATATATCCGACAGTATCGGGATTGACGCTCAGGAGCTGCTGTGCACCGGGAAGGATCTCTCCCTCTCCGAGATGCCCCACGAAATCCGCAGCCGACTCATAGATGCTCTTCATACGGTCATTTATCAGCTTGGCGGAAATGGAGAGGTAGCCCTCTCTTCCGAGTATGATGCCGCATCCGATGAGCACGAGCACACAAAACTGAGCAAACAGCTTTGAAACTATCTCCTTCGGGGGATCGCCCTTCTGTATCAGCAGCCAGTGTCCTCTTTGTCTTTTTCTCTTTTCTTTCAGTGCTTTCCGGTACGCCTTGCGCGCACTTCTCGACATAGACATGAAAAGCTTTCCTTTGTTCAATAAATGCAATTACGCCTGCTTACACATGATATATAATACCACACTACGAAAGTAATGTCAAGGAATTCCGCGCTTTTTGGTCATATCGTACAAAGTGCAAAGGCATTTTTCCGCACAGCAACACCTCTTGTTCACACTCCTGACACATAAGCTGCGATCCTTCATCGGCATTGTGTACAGGAATTTTTGCCGGAATTTGTGCATATCGAATGTTATATTCATATGTAACTTTTAGCTTGACAAATCAAAGCCGGTATGCTATAATATACATACCGGCTCATCATGATCATTTCTTGTGTTTTCTTCTTGCCATGACTATTATCACTGTCACGGCTGCCAGCAGGACTGCCGCTCCCGCTATTATCCATACTCTCATATCAGAGGGTCTTTCACTTTCGGTGAGGATGAATCTTCCTCTTGCCTCAAAGGTGAGATATCTGCCGTCCGTGACGGTCTGCACCTTGTTCCCGTCTATGTATATATCAGTCCTGTCGGGGTCGGATCCGGGCATATACCTTATGAGATGCTCCTCCTCATCAGGCATGGACACATCCCATGCCGCTCCCGACTGCACCATATCTATATGATCGGCATCGGTGAAGCTGCCCTCGGCAAGCAGGCGTGCAAGCCCGTTCTCATCGGTCACATCCGATGCGATAGTGGTAAGCAGCTTTGTATACACCGCATCTATGGTCTTGTCGCATACGATGCACTTCATGTCGAAGTCTTCCCATCTGCCGCTGCTGCCGCTCTTTGCGGGCACCTCCGGGAACTGCGACGGGTCTGCATCCTCGCCGTAGGGTATATTTATTATGCCTGCGGTCTGCGTTATCTTCCCGTCGTCGTCACGGACAACGAACTTCAGCGCAAGGGTCTTCATATCGTCGGGTATATCGTCCGCGCCCGCCATTTCACCGAAGGTCACGGGATACGCTTTGCCCTCATAGGACATATCGTTCACGCCGCCGAAGCCGTTCTCCACGAAGCGGTCGTCCCTGAGGTCGTCCGCATCCCCTGCCACAGCGCCGTAGAAATCATGGAAGCCTGCAAGGTCGGTGATGGCAAGACAGTCATATACCGTATGTCCGCTGC
>JAFPPJ010000051.1 GCA_017410745.1 Oscillospiraceae bacterium | reverse complement strand
AGCCGGTCGCCAAAGGCGAATTTTACCCGCCGGTCAAAGTCCGGTATTACCCGCCGGGCAAAGCCCGGTGTTACCCGATATGCATTTGCACAGACCTGTCGCACTATCCTCGGAACAGGCGCAAAGCCTGCACCCGACGCATTTGCGCAGACTTGTCGCACTATCCTCGGAACAGGCGCAGAGCCTGCACCCGACGCATTTGTGCAGACCTGTCGTACTATCCCTGGAACAGAGCTTGCAGCCGACTTTGAACTTGATCTATATGTGCGGCCATAGAAATTCGGCGTACTACTTGAATTTGTCCGCTTTTTTTGCTATAATTGTAGCATACATCAGTCAACTATCGCGGGAGGATACTATGCCGTTTATACCATCGAATATGAAAAGAGCGGGCGAGCCCACGGAGTTTTCCATGAGACAGGCTGCGCTCTCGCCCGTCCGCAAATACGATATCTTTGCACGGGACAATAGTCTCGTATATTCCATAGAGGGCGATATCGCACAGCTCGGCCTTACACTCAGGCAGGGGAGCAGCGATATTGTGAAGCTCAAAAGGAAGATAGGCTCACTCAGGCTGAAATACACTATCATCAGGAACGGCGAGGAAGCGGGCTTCATAGAGAAGGACAGCATCATGCGCAGCAGCGCCG
Organism: Oscillospiraceae bacterium; assembly: GCA_017410745.1. Taxonomy (GTDB): domain Bacteria; phylum Bacillota; class Clostridia; order Oscillospirales; family Ruminococcaceae; genus Huintestinicola. Next base: position 3,883 of record JAFPPJ010000051.1, on the reverse strand, counting down.
ATGCGAGCGGCACTCTGCTTGGCAGGAAGCTTGTCATAAAGTCCCACGACAGAGCCAGACGCTTTGACATCGGGCTCGACAATGTGATGATATGTCAGGTGAATCATGTACACAGCGGTATGCTCAGCGAGACCTTCGAGATAATCTCCTTCGACAAGGAGATGCAGGATGTTTCGGCGGCACTCGCAGCCGTATGCGACAGGCTCCACGAGATACGCTATTCCTGCGAGGAAGATAACTGACTGTCCTTTTTTCGGTCTCCTTCGGTTAAATATATGAATTGACCACGGGAGGTACGATATGTTTTCATTCTTAAAGCTGTTCAGGAAAGACACGGGGGTATGCTTCCCCGACAGGAGAAGTGCCGAGAATGCCGCAGGCTTCGGCTTTTCCATGCATTTGCCCTATGAACTGAGCAAGAGATACACCCCTGCATATACGGTGCTTGATGGTAACATCATCGAGATACGCTATCACAGCGATGACGGCGATGAGATAATCGTACACAAGGGCAGGGGAGAGACGGACGTGAGCGGCGACAGGAAGCGATACCGCAAGATATTCACATGGGACTGCGAGCTCGGCACTGTCATATTCAAGGGGATGGGCAGAAACAAGAAGTCGGGACTGCACCTTGCGATGTGGTCGCATGACGGCGCATCCTATTCCGTCCGCTCCACCCGCGCCCTCGACCGATGCGACCTTCGCCGCATAATCATAGGCATCGCAGTAGAGGAGGAGCTCACAGCATAATGACCGCCGTGATACATCGGGTATCACGGCGGTGTTCTATGCAGGTAAGGCTGAGCCGGCGCAGCTCATAAGTCGGTACGTCCTCTCAGGCAAGAATCGTGTAACAGTCGGCTTTGCCGACCTGTTATGTATGCTTCTATGCTCCGAGGATAGTATGTCTATGTCATCTCATGTGTATCGGTCAGCTCCGGCTTTTTTGACAGGGCACTGCCCGCAGCAGCATGGCAGCGTTGACCACCACGAACACCGAGCCGAAATTGTGCCACAGTGCGCCGGTTATCGGAGTCAGCACGCCAAAGGCGGACAACAGCACTGCACTCAGGTTTATGATGAGCGATGCGATGATATTGACCTTAATCTTTTTCATCACCCGCTGCATCATATCGAACAGATAGGGCAGATACTTTATATCGTCGCTGACAAGCACCGCATCCGCTGCGCCTATCGCGATATCCGAGCCTATGCCGCCCATTGCTATGCCCGCATCCGCACTTGTCAGGGCGAGGGCATCGTTCACGCCGTCGCCTATCATGCAGACAGCCTCTCCCTTGTCGGAGTATTCCTTTATGATACGCATTTTGTCCTCGGGCAGAAGGTCACTGCGGAATGTGTCTATGCCCACGCTTGCCGCGATATGTCCTGCGGCAGCGGCATTGTCGCCCGTCAGCAGCGTAGGCGTTATCCCTGCGGCTTTAAGCTCCTTCACCGTCTGTGCGGCATCATCACGCACCTTGTCAGACAGTGCGATATGCCCCACGGTCGTGCCGTCGGCACCCACATATACTACCGTCGCTCCACGTGAGAGCTGTTCATCTGCCTTTCTGCGGGCAGTGTCTGTACCGGAGATATCGCAGGATTTACCCACCGTGACCGCGATGCCGTCCACCGTACAGGATACGCCATGTGCGGCGCTCATCATGAAATCGGTGGCATCCTCGTACCGGCCGCCACGTTCGGTATACAGCCTGCATATAGCCTTGCCGAGTGGATGCTCCGACTTCTGCTCTGCGTTCGCCGCAAGGCGGAGTATGTCATCTTCCGTGAATCTTTTGTCGTATGATACTGTCTCTCTCACCTGCGGTCTGCCGCAGGTGAGAGTGCCCGTCTTGTCAAATGCGACACACTTTATCCGTGACAGCCTTTCAAGTGCATCGCCGGAACGTATGATAATGCCGTATCTCGCCGCATTTCCGATGCCTGCCATCACAGCAGTAGGGGTGGCGAGTATGAATGCGCAGGGGCAGAACACCACGAGCACCGTTACCGCCCTCATGAAGTCATGCGTTGCAAGCCCCGTGATGACTGCACAGGAGAGCGCGATGACCACGAGCCACGTTGCCCAGCGGTCGGCTGCCTTTACTATCGGGGCTTTGTTTTCCTCTGCTTCCTTGGTGAGACGCACCATGCGCTGCAGGGAGCTGTCCTCGCTTTCACGGTCGCATCTCATTGTGAATGTGCCGAACCGGTTTATCGTGCCGCTCGATACGGTGTCGCCCGCAGTCTTGTCCACAGGCAGGCTCTCTCCCGTCATGACCGACTGATCTATGGTGGTGCTGCCGCTCAGGATAGTGCCGTCAACGGGTATGGTCTCGCCTGCGATAACGCTCAGCACATCCCCGACTTTGACCTCCTCGGCGGGTATCATGCTCTCTTTGCCGTCACGGATGACCCGTGCGGTCTGCGGGGTGAGCTTTATCAGCTTTTCTATACTCTCGCCCGCCTTGCCCGAGGTGTAGTCCTCGAGCAGAGAGCCTATCTGCATGATCAGCGCCACTTCGCCGGCGGCGAAATTTTCGCCTGTTGCCGCCGATGCGATCAGTGCCAGTGATACCAGCAGGTCTGCCTTGATGTCATGCTCGAACACCACGCCCTTGAATGCGCCCACAAGTATTGGCGTGCCGCACAGCACTATCGCAGCCCATGCGGGATCTGCGGGCAGTCCGCGCAGTACTCCCGTGATGCTCAGTATCAGCGATACTACGGATATGCCCACGCACACGAGGGTGACCTTCGGCTCGTTTTCAAGCCATTTTTTCATATCAGATTCCTCCTTGCCGTTCTCTTTCGAGACAGACAAGCTGAGCATAGGAATCGTGCTTTTCGTACAGCTTGATGAAGCCGCATCCGATGAAATTCTCACAAAGTTCGTCCGCAGTGGATACCTTGCCGTTTATCCTGTGTATCTCAAGTGCGGCATTGACCGCCTTGCGTATGGGCAGGGGCAGCCTTGGGTCTGCGATATACAGCCTTCCTCCTGGCTTCAGAAGCCGTGCGCATTCCCGTGCAAAGGCTTTCCTGTCGGGGAAGTGATGATACGCCATACACGCCGCTATCACGTCGAACTTGCCGTCCTCATAGGGTACGTCATCGCAGGGTGCGAGCAGTATCTGCATATCGGGGCATTTCTTCCGCGCCTGTTCGAGCATCTTTTCCTCGGTGTCTATGCCGTATCCGTTTATCCTGCATCTCTGCGACAGGCGATACAGTATAGTTCCCGTGCCGCATCCCATTTCAAGCACATCCATGCCGTCGGACAGCTCCACATTCTCTGTGACGAGCGTATAGAACTTCTCGGAGAGCTTTCCCTCGAAGCCCTCATCGTAATCTTCTGCCAGCTTATCGAATTTAAGATCTCTTTTCTCGTCCATAACTGCTCCTTGACAAACAGGTTGTTTTGTGATATCGTATATGATAGTGAACATTATGTTCTGTAATTATACTAACACATAGTATGACCTTTTGCAACAGGCGAACATCGGGAATTGTACGATAACGAACAAAAATCGTAAATTGTACGGAAAGGAACTGCAATGGACAGAAGACAGCGCAAGACGAGGAACGCGATATTCGCGGCGTTCTCCTCTCTGCTCGGGAGGAAGAGCTATTCCGCTATGACCGTGCAGGATATACTTGACGAGGCAGACATAGGACGGAGCACGTTCTATGCCCATTTTGAGACTAAGGATGAGCTCCTCAGGGCGATGTGCACGGACATATTCTCCCATGTATTCTCCGACGAGATCATGAGCGAGGAGACCCATGACTTCTCCGACAAGGACAGCTTTCAGGATCACATCACCCACATACTCTGCCATCTGCGTGAGAAGCAGCAGCATATCAAGGGGATATT